>NZ_JAZQPU010000300.1:0-5563 GCF_045628745.1 Pedobacter sp. | reverse complement strand
CATTGCGGCTGTGTCAGCAGCATTTGTTGCAATATGGCGATTTTTAAAGTCTTCTTGGTAGTGGATATTTAAGCTCATGAATGATAGCAATAAAAGTTGCCGCAAAGGTAGAAAAATTCTAGCTTAGTTTGATAATTGCTGTAGATACATTTGGATAGTCTTTTCTAATCCTAAATATAAGGCATCGGCAATTAAAGCATGACCAATAGAAACTTCCAATAGACTGGGAATCTGTTCGTTAAAATATTTAAGATTGTTCAAGTCAAGGTCATGACCAGCATTGAGCCCTAAGCCCAGTTCAACAGCTTTATGGGCGGCTTTAACATAAGGAGCAATAGCTGCCGCCTTATCTTGCTGGTAATGATGTGCATAGGCCTCAGTATATAGCTCAATTCTATCGGTGCCAGTTGTAGCTGCCGCTTCTATCATTTCTGTTACCGGGTCAACAAAGATGGAAACCCTGATGCCGGCATTTTTAAATACGCTCACCATCTCTTTCAGGTAGTCCTGGTGTTTAATGGTATCCCAGCCATGGTTAGAAGTAAGTTGTCCTTCGCTATCGGGCACTAAAGTTACCTGTGCAGGTTTGTTGCTCAAAACCAGGTCAACAAATTTTTGCTCGCTGCAATTACCTTCAATGTTAAATTCTGTTGCAATTACTGCTTTCAGGTCAAAAACATCCTGGTAACGGATATGTCTTTCGTCAGGGCGGGGGTGTACGGTGATTCCCTGAGCGCCAAAACGTTCACAATCTAAGGCAACTTTAACCAGGTCAGGGTTGTTGCCACCGCGGCTATTGCGCAGGGTTGCTATTTTATTGATGTTAACAGATAAGTTTGCCATATCCAAAGGTAAGGAATAGAAGTTAGTTCATAAAAAAAGCCTTCCTTGCGGAAAGCTTTTTTAAAATTTATCAATAAATACTGACTAGTATCTGTAAGCTTCAGGTTTAAACGGACCTTCAACAGGTACGCCGATATAATCAGCCTGGTGTTGATCTAAAACATCAAGTTCTACACCAATTTTAGCCAAGTGTAAACGTGCTACTTTTTCATCTAAATATTTAGGAAGCACATAAACTTTGTTCTCATAGTTAGCAGTGTTAGTCCACAATTCTAATTGAGCTAAAGTTTGGTTAGTGAAAGAGTTGGACATGACGAAACTAGGGTGACCAGTTGCGCAACCTAAGTTAACCAAACGACCTTCAGCCAATAAGATAACATCTTTACCGTCGATAGTATATTTATCAACCTGTGGTTTGATTTCTACTTTAGTATCACCATAGTTTTTATTTAACCAGGCAACATCAATTTCGTTATCAAAGTGACCTATGTTACAAACGATAACTTTATCTTTCATAACTTTGAAGTGCTCCGCACGAACGATATCACAGTTACCAGTTGTGGTAACCACAATGTCAGCTTCTTTAACGGCAGTCGCAAATTTCTTCACTTCGTAACCTTCCATTGCAGCTTGTAAAGCACAGATCGGATCAATTTCTGAAACGATAACACGTACACCTTGTGAGCTCAATGATTCTGCAGAACCTTTACCAACATCACCGTAACCGGCAACAACAGCAACTTTACCAGCCATCATTACATCAGTAGCACGACGAATCGCGTCTACTAATGACTCACGGCATCCGTATTTGTTATCAAATTTAGATTTGGTAACTGAATCATTTACGTTGATAGCAGGTAAATGTAAAGTTCCGTTTTTCATGCGCTCATATAAACGGTGAACGCCTGTAGTCGTTTCTTCAGACAAACCTCTGATTTCAGCAATCAGCTCAGGGAACTTGTCGAACACCATATTGGTTAAATCTCCACCATCATCCAAAATCATGTTTAATGGCTGACGCTCTGGACCAAAATGAAGTGTTTGCTCAATACACCAGTCAAAATCTTCTTCGTTTAGACCTTTCCAGGCATAAACTTGAATACCAGCAGCAGCGATAGCAGCGGCAGCGTGATCTTGAGTGGAGAAAATATTACATGAAGACCAGGTAACTTCTGCACCTAATTCTACTAAAGTTTCAATTAAAACTGCAGTTTGGATAGTCATGTGAAGGCAGCCTGCAATGCGGGCACCTTTTAATGGTTTTGATGGGCCAAATTCTTCGCGCAATGACATTAGACCGGGCATTTCTGCTTCGGCTAAACCAATTTCTTTGCGGCCCCATTCTGCCAGTGAAATGTCCTTAACTTTGTAAGGAACGTAAGTTGTCTCTACTGATGACATAAAATTATTTTTTAATTAATTGATTATCAATTGATTACCTGATTTTTTAATTTGTATGAGCAAACAATTTGCAAACATATTCTGATTATCAGAATACAAAAGTAAACAATTTCGATGTGAATCTTTATCACATAACGCCATACTAAGTTTTTCAGTTTTATTTCTACATTAGGATTACTTTTATGGTATAGCAATGGAGCAAATCAAACAAATTAAAGCGCATGCAGAAATACTGCGGCTAACCAATCTCAGGAAAACTCCTGAAGAGGTAATTCACCAGGCACAGCTAGATAAACCTTCTTATATGGACTTTATCATGGGAATACTGGCAACTGAGGTAAACTACCGCAAATCAGCAGACCTGGAAAGAAGAATCCGGCTGGCTAAATTGCCTAAACACAATGACCTGGACACTTATGACTTTAACGTATCAAATGGAATTCTGAAGGCAGAACTTGCACAATTGAGAGAATTATTGTGGCTGGAGCAAAATTATAACCTGATATTGATGGGGCCTAGCGAAACCGGGAAAACGTATCTCGCGGCAGGATTAATCCATGATGCCCTGATCGGCGGGTATCGCGCGTACTTTCTGAGTATGGAAGAGCTAACGAACATTCTTAAGATGAAGGATATTACTGTATCAGCAATGAATGCCTATAACCGCCTCTTAAAAGCGCATGTGTTGGCCATAGATGATATTATGCTTTTTCCGATTAATAAAGCACAGGCCGTAGCCTTCTTTAATATGATCAATCATCTGCATGAGCAGGCCTCCATTATTATTACTACAAATAAATCTCCAAAGCAGTGGGCTGAAACCCTGGAGGATGAAGTGTTAGCAACAGCATTACTGGACAGGCTGCTTTATAGATGTGAGGTAGTCAAAATAAAAGGTACCAGTTACAGAATGGAAAATAGAAAAACGATCTTCCCAGAGAAAATACAGGAAATCAAATCAGTCTAGTAGGTGTATTTTTTTGGCTAAAAGTGGTGGATTACTTTTGCGAAAATTGATGAAAGTAAATTTGCTATTTACAGATATACATTTGTATAAAAATGAAGTGACAATAAAACTTAGGTGGAGCCAATCGAATCGGCTTTTTCAGTATAATACCCCTTGTTTTAGTTGATTTGCTGTCTATCCATTTAAAAAATATTAGATTGTACTTTAAGATAATCAGAAATAAGAATCAAATATTCTGATCTAGTCAATTCCAAATCTTGGTACTTGGAAGGTTTTATTCTTTCTAAGTTGAGAAAGTGTTGCTGGAAAAATAGAAGTATCGAATCATTGATTTTATTTTCGTCAACGAATATCCTTAAACCATACAAGAATTTTATACTGGCTTGTTCGGGATCAATAACCCCATCATTCAGCATTGATAGCATACTGAGGGCTTCAGCCATAGGTGAATTCTCAACGATTACCTTTACAATATCTTCTCTTCCATTGCGATCAAGTCCGGATAAGTACTGGGTACATGCTTTTAAGAGCATTACGTTGGCTTTAGATCCTTCATCCGCTAAAAAGCCCTCCTGATAAGATGAAAATTCTTTACTGAATACTAGCTTTTCATTTGTGGTGAATGCTTCTTCCGCATCCGCATTGCCGAATAAGCATAAGTCGAATATTGGTTTGATGATTAATAATGTTTTGGAAAGTTCATTGACAATTTTTTTTGGATTTTCGATTTATTAAATAATACAGCCCCCACGTAATGGCAACATAGATTAACCCTCGGCCAGGATTACCAGATAGGGTTCCTGCCGTAGCAGCCCCTGTTGAAATGAAAATAGCTATGATAAACGAAATAAATTTCAAAATCGAAGATAATAAAATACACGTATATATGTAGGTGTTTTTGAATATGACTTTCTGCTCTTTGCATATAAATATGCAAAGAGCGTCAGTTAATACCGATATTGAGCAATATGTGATTGATAAGGTGAAGGAAATCCGTACTTCTAAAGGTATTTCTCAAGCTAAGCTTGCTCATCTTATTGAGTTATCTGTAGGTTTCATAGGAAATGTCGAAAATCCCAAACACATTGCAAAGTATAATTTGAACCACCTTAACAGAATTTCGAAGGAGCCTAATGTTCCTTTCAAGGATTTCTTTCCTGAGTGTTCACTTTAATTTTAGAATTTGTATTTCTTAATGATTTCCGGTCTTATATTGTGTACGCCAATATTGAAGTTTAGTATTACCTTCACCTCAATAACCAGAAATGTTTAGCAAATGCTGACAAACATTAGTTTATGCAAATGCTGGAAGGGAATTAAATATTGCTTAAAAGTCTAAAGCTTAAGCCCCTCACTTATGAGTGCAAAATGTACTTTTGTCGCTGTTTGCTAGATTAATCAGTGAGATCAATGCTTCTGCAATTGAAATTTATAATAACTGATGATCTATAATTTTATATTAGGCATGAAAACCGCCAAGTTACGGCTCATTACAAGCAAATATGTTGGTGTATAGGTGATGACGTGGCTGCTTTAAACAAGTATGGGGCATTTTATGAAGACAAAACTAGTATCAGCGCATTTTGTATTATTGATACGGAGAGAGATTCAATTAATTGTTATATGGATGAAAGCGAGTGAGTGCGATTTGTTGCCGCTGACTATTGAATTATTATTGTTCAAAATTAGATGATTTTAAGAAAGTATTAAAATCATAATGATGTAATAAATAGATTGACAGTACCAGTGGTATTCACTCTTATATCTGATTAATGATGTGTTGGAATTAAAAAATTCACGCCCACTTGAACGGCTGTACCTGCAAATCTATTTTTAGCAGAAAAATTCTGTGTAATTCTTCCCATTAGCCCAATTCTCATGGGTTTAATCCAATAAGAGTAAAAACTGCCTACGCCAGCAATCCGATCAGCTATTAATATGACCTCTTGGCCTTTATCATCACTTACCTGCTTGGTGTAATGGGCGAAAAAGCCCACCTCATCACCTTTTTTATTCAATACATGTGAACCGCCCAAATCGATGGTCAAATGAGTACCTTCTTTAAAATCGGTGTCTTTTTGCCATTGGTTAAGCTCCAATGTTGTGGCCAAAGAAACACTGAATTTAGGGGTTGGCTTTAATCTTGCAGCCGCCCTTAGGTTATGCGACCAATAACCATGACCTCCATTGTCCAGATCGTCAGGCTTATATCGTCCTGTTGGGGCCCACACGCCATAGTTAAAAGCATAACTTAATTTATCTTTTGTCCAGGATAGCCAGATAGGCTGTATATACATGTCACCAAAACCTAAACTTTTGTTCGTGAAGACATAATTCCCAGGGCCCGTTTGA
>NZ_JAZQPU010000299.1:0-11814 GCF_045628745.1 Pedobacter sp. | reverse complement strand
AAAGCACAAAACTACCCTAATATGTTAGTGACTACAGGTTTGCATGATAGCCAGGTACAATATTTTGAACCCGCCAAATGGGTGGCCAGGTTAAGGGCTACCAAAACGGATAACAATGTTTTATTGCTGAAAACCGATATGGATTTTGGCCATGGTGGTGCCTCTGGAAGGTTTGATTACCTGAAAGACATCGCTCTTTATTATGCGTTTTTATTTGCTCTAGAAGGGGTTCATAATTAAATAAATCGCTTATTGAGTGATAAAAAACCTGTATCAATGTCGATACAGGTTTTTTTTGTGATTAACCATCGAACTATGGTTAAATTCCATGTTACCTCAGTCTAAACATGCAACAAGCATAACCAGAAGTTAAGCCATAGACAATATCAGTACCAGCATAGTTCCAATCAATTATTGTTTAAGATCATGGAAATGATGTTTAAAAGTTATTTATTAAAGAACAGGGACCTGATACAACTTGTCATTCACCTCTTTCAATTTTTCTACCGGCATTTTTGTTACTTTTCTATCGTAGGTCATAAAGCCATTAATTTCACCTTCAACATCAGTAGTTTGCGTATAAACTGCTGCAGAGAGACCCAAGCGAATCAACGCTTCTAATCTTTGTGTAAAGGTTTTATACTTGTCAAAAAGGTCTGTTGCATTTTTAAAAGACTGGTAACCCCAATTGTCTTTCTGCTGCCAGGTATGGCCATCCACAGGCAGTCCTAAGCCCCCAAATTCACCTAAAACAAGTATTTGTTGCTGACCAAAAAGATCTGGCCTGGGCATAGCAGGCTGAGGATAATTATGAAGATCTACCATATGACCTGTGGTGTAAAAGTTACCGCCACTTGCACTGTTCACCAACCTGGAAGGGTCTTTTTTCATGGTCCATTCTGTAATTTCTACCGTTTTGAATTGCCCCCAAGCTTCGTTGAAAGGGACCCAAACAACTATTGCGGGGAAGTTGTATAAGGTATTGATAATGGCATCCCATTCTTTCTTATAATAAGCCTCTGACTCTGGTGTTCTCTGTTTGTCCGATCCATCGCCTAATACCCCCGGTCGGTTTTCCCAATGGTTACCTAAATCGCCGCTAGGCATGTCTTGCCACACCAGCATTCCATTTTTATCGCAATAGTTATAATACCGGGCAGGTTCTACTTTGATGTGTTTACGAATCATGTTAAATCCCATCTTTTTCAGCTGATCGATGTCATACACCATTGCCTCTTCCGTTGCTGGTGTATATAATCCATCAGGGTACCATCCCTGGTCAAGAGGCCCATATTGAAACAGAAACTTATTGTTGAGCAACATCCGTTGAATGCCCGCAGCATCAGCACCCATAGAAATTTTGCGCATGGCGAAATAGCTTCCCACCTCATCGATGGTTTTACCATTTCTAACCAGGCTGATCTTTAAATCGTATAAAAAAGGATTAGCCGGCGACCATAACTTTTCATCGTTTAAAGCTATTACTCCTGTTGCATCAGCTGCTACCGATTTTAAGGCAATAACTTTTTTGCCATCTAACACTTCTATTTTGAGCTGGTCACCGTCTTGGCTTTTTTCTACATTGGCACTGATGGAGATGGTGTGTGCATCAATATCAGGTGTATGTTTTGTGGAGGCTATATAAGATGGTGAAACTGCTTCAAGCCATACCGTTTGCCAGATTCCCGTTACAGGGGTATACCAAATGCCTTCAGGTTTTTTAACTTGTTTACCTCTTGGCTGTGGGCCAGCATCTGTAGGATCCCAGACTTTTACTTTAATTTCTTGTGTAGCCCCTTTATTTAGAAAGGCGGTGACGTTAAAGGTAAAAGGATCAAATCCACCTTCATGTGTACCCACACTTTTACCATTTACAAAAACTTCTGACTGCCAATCTACCGCGCCAAAGTGCAACAGCACCTCTTTATTTCTCATAGATGATGGAATGGTAATTTGATTGCGGTACCATAATATGCTGTCTTTACCTACTGTTTTACCCACACCAGAAAGTGCAGATTCTATAGGATAAGGGACAAGAATACTGCCGTTGTATGTTTTAGGCTCAGCCGCTGCTTTTGGGGTGATGGCATAACTCCATAAACCATTCAGATTTTTCCAGTTCGCACTTCGTACAAGCTGAGGGCGAGGATATTCTGGCAAAGGAGCTTTGGAATTTACCTTCTCTGCCCATGGTGTTGCTATTTTATCTTTAATTAAAGACCATTGTTGCTGCTGTTGTGCAATGACCGATGAAGAGAAGCTGAAGACTAATAAAATAGTTGTTACCAGAACTTTGTGGAGATACCTTTTTGAGAATGAGGAAGAAACGTTTGTTGCATTCAGTATGGAATGCTGTTCCTTGGGCAGGGTTAAAGTTTTTTTCATAAAGTTTAATATTTGGTGGTTATTATTTCAAAACATTTACAGTCTTCAATGTTTAAGTTACATATTCTATAGCGGCCTGCTTAATATGTTGATAATTAAACATTCCAGTGAATAGGGGTTTAATATTTAATCCTATCTTTAGACAATCGAAAAGCAATATGAAAAAAGATACCAGAAAAGATCTCTTAAAGCTCTTTGTAGCTATTTTATTGACCTTCACTGTAGCCTCCTGTTCAAAGACAGTAAGGTTTCAAACCTCTACTGTAGTTCCTGGTGCAGATGCAAAAGTAATCATCAGTAAAGATGACAATAAAAACAACGTTATTGAGATGACGGTAACCAACCTTGCTGACCCCACCAGACTCAGTCCACCCAAGAAAACCTATGTAGTGTGGATGCAAACAGCAAACAGTGGCATTAAAAACATAGGTCAGCTGATTAGCGAAACCAGTTATTTTTCCAGTGCCAGGAAAGCTGTACTCAAATCAACAACACCCTTTTCTCCGCAGAAGTTTTTTGTAACCGCAGAAGATAATGCAAACATCCAATATCCAGGAACCCAGGTGGTTTTAACAACCAAAGATTTTTAGCCCAAATTATATTCAGGCTTCCAATATTGTATGCCCTTTCCAAAAAGAGATTGATTGATCATATCTACTGTAATAGCCGTTTTTGCGCCTGTATAAACGTTTGATGCAGGTTGCTTTTGTGTCATGATACATTGGTGAAAGTCAGTTAAAGCATACCATGACCCATCTTTGATGGGTTCTGTTAAAATTGGGATGCCACCATCCTTATTCCATGTAATTTTTGTGGCTCCAGAAACACCATCTACCGTATCACGAAGTTCTTTGAGCGTCTCTTTTTCAGGGTAAAACACACCCTCATTCATCAACAAGGAAACAGAACCTTTAGATCCTTTGAATTTAAACAAGTAACCGTCATGGCTATTGGCACAGGTAGCACCAAAGTTGCCTATCATTCCATCTTTTTGATAACGCAAAACGGCTTGTACATTGTCGTAAGTTTCACGACCATCCTTATAGAAATCAATTCCGCCACTTCCGTAAATTTCATCTACATGGGTATCAAAAGCCCAGTTTACAAAATCAATCTGGTGCGACAATAATTCTGCTGGTAAGCCACCTGAATATTCCTTATACATGCGCCAATTAACCTGTCTTTCTAAAGAAGGATCAGGAAGTGCACGGCGCCAGCTGCCATTGCGGTCCCAGCGGCAATCAATTTGTGTCACTTTACCCAGGTATCCCGAATTGATCATTTCCTTAACTTTGAAATAAAGTGGGGTATAACGATATTGATGGCCCACCTGTAAAACTTGTCTAGGTCTTGCTTTAACCAATTTCACCAATTCCATAGCCTGCGTAATATTATAGGTCATTGTTTTCTCCAGGAAAACATGTTTCCCAGCCTGCAGCGCATCCTTTGCAATCTGAAAATGCATGTTTAAAGGAACAGAGATGATCACCGCATCAATTTCTTTGTTATCCAGGATATGACGGTAATCTTTAGTACTAAATACGCCCGGGTTTGACTTCTTAGCATATTCAAGTCGAAAGTCAAGTACATCACAGATACCTTTCAGCTGGAATTGCTCAGGCAGTTGTTTTAAGACATGAATTAAGCCATTGCCCCTGTCACCGCAGCCAATAACGGCAATGTTAATCTTTTTCCCCGCTTCCCCAAATGTAACCGCCTTTAAAACTGACTGGTGTAAAAGTAAGGAAGTAGTGGCTATACCTGCCTTTTTTATAAAGTTGCGTCTAATCATAACTAGTTTATTTGGTTGAGGTCTTTAGGCTATTGATTCAGTGGATCAAGCAATTTCTGTGCTCTAAAAAGGTTATCTGTCGATTGTAGAATTTTATCTTTTAAATTAGAAGGATATGCAGGGTTTTGTTTTAGAAATTCTGTAACCACCTGGTAAGCTTCCTTATTTTGGTAATTACCAAAAACAGCTGCCAGCCATGATTGAGGGAAAAATATATCTCCGGTTTTCTGAATATCGTTTAACAACACCAAACTTTCCTGAAGGTAGTTCTGTGAGCTGCTTTGTCTTAAAGGATGATGAAGATAAAATAAGGCGGTGGTTACCCAAGCTTCTTTTTGGCGGTTTTTGAGTTGGCGTAAACTATAGAAAAACTGATCGCGGTCTTGCACATTTGCAGAAAGTGCCGGTATGATAAAAGAAAGTCGGTCACGGCGATCCTGGTTTTTAATTCTCGATAGTTGCTGTTGCATCACGGCCGAGACAGTATCTGTCTTTAAAGCAATGGTTAAAGCAAGTGCAGTATAGTCATCTTCAAGCAGTTTAACCCCTGCTGGTGCTTTCTGGTTGAGCCAGATGTTATAGATGCGCATCTTTGCCTCTTCAGTTAAATAAATGTTCTGGTAGGCGTTAAAAAGAACTTTCTTTAAGTTAGGAAACTTTTGTGCCAGCATAGCATTCCATAATGCTTTTTCCAAATCCGGACTTAAGGCAAGTCTGTCTTTTTGA
Source organism: Pedobacter sp. (assembly GCF_045628745.1). GTDB lineage: Bacteria > Bacteroidota > Bacteroidia > Sphingobacteriales > Sphingobacteriaceae > Pedobacter. The sequence continues at coordinate 6,911 of NZ_JAZQPU010000299.1, read as the reverse complement.
GTGATGAATTTCCAGTAAATTTGTGTGATGTAACCTGACAACATTTGAAGATTCATTTCATTTTTTTCCACACCTATGCCTTGTGCATATAATTTAAGCAGCTCTCCAGGTTTAAAAGATTTACCTGAAAGCATATTTTCATAAGCGTTAAGGTATGCTGATGCCCGTTCTAAAGGACTTTCTAAAGCAAATAAATGTTTATTTAGCAATTGATTTACTGGGAAAACGCCATAACCCATTCCATCTGAATTAAATAAAATGGCGTCTGGCTTTTCTAGACCTTCCACAGCTTTTAACAGAACGGTCTGCTTATCCATATTCACCGGAATTATTTGTTGGTGATCCGCATAAATCAGGGTAATGCTAAAAACCTGCGGCCAGATCCTTTTCGGACCTGTTTCTGGCTCCTGGCTAATTTTAAACTGACTGATTTTATCACCCTTTAAATGGTACCCATAAGTAAATACAGGTCGGCCGGGTTGGTTTACCCATACTTTATTCCACTTCTCTAAGTCAGCCGTACTGAACTTATTTAAGATTTTAATAAGGTCATTCCAGGTTGCATTCTTATAGCTGTATTCTTTTAAATATTGGCGAATGCCTTTCTGAAAGTTATCCTTTCCCATCAGCTCTTCAAGCTGGCGCATCATAATAGGCGCTTTGTGGTAAATGATATTACCATACATAGATCCTGCATCCTGAAGGTTATCTAATTGCTGACGAATGGGATTGGCACCCAACGTACGGTCTACGCCATAAGCTGCAGGATAATGATCCTGCAAAAACTTAAGGTTAAAAGTCTCCTGCCCCATCATTTTTTCGGTAACTTTATCTGCCATGAAATTGGCAAAAACCTCTTTCATCCACACATCATTGAACCATTGCATGGTTACCAAATCGCCAAACCACATATGTGCAGTTTCATGTGAAATAAGGTTTGAGCGGGCAATGTATTGATCTTTAGTAGCCCCTTCATCTAAAAATAAGGATGAAGCTTTATATCGAATTTCACCGGGATGTTCCATACCGCCGAACTGAAAATCCGGGACGGCGACAAAACCAAATTTCTGAAATGGATAAGGAATGCCTGTCCATTGTTCCAAAAAGTTCAGGGCATCGCCATGTGCTTTGAAAACAGAATCCACACTGAGGTCAATTTTTCGGGCATCAGTTTCGCGGTGTAGAAATTCCATATTGCGATTAGCCCCTATTTGCTGAAGCTTTTTGTATTTCCCTGCTGTAAAAGAAAAAAGATAGGTAGGCAGTTTTTCGGTATTGGCAAAATGATAAGTGACAATACTGTCTTTAACTAAGGAATCTTTTTTTGTTCCATTCGCTAAAACATGCCATTGCTTAGGCACTGTCAGCGAAAGTTGAAAGTTAGCCTTTAAGTCTGGCTGATCAAAACATGGAAAAACAGTACGTGCCAATGCTGGAACGAAAAGCGCATAGAGGTATTCTTCGTTTCTGTTGAGTGATTGATCTCCAGCAATAAAATCTATGCTGATCTCATTAGCTCCTTTCTTTAGGTATTTATGGTCAATCAGGATATGCTCATTGATCAATTTTACAGCAACGTTTACACCATTAACCTTAATGCTATTGATATTTTCAGCACTTTGTTTAAAGTCAATTTGCAAATCCTGATTAACTTTATTCAGTAAGAAGCTGATGTGTTGAGTGCCCACAATGGATCGCTGTTTAGCGGAAGGAATATTAAAATGAAGGGTATATTGAATGTCGCTGATCACCGATTTACGGTAAATGGCCAAATCTAAGGAAACACCAGGAACTACAGATAGGCTTTTTTCTTTCTGTTGAGCGTAGGTAGCAGTTGTTAAGGAGAGTAAGAGTAAAAGGTATTTAACAGACATATAAATTTAAAAGATGAATGATGAATCTTACAGCATAAGATGATATGCGCATTAAAAATACTTCATTTAAACCTAAAAATTCTTCATTCTACAAGCAATAGTTCACCTGTTTTTGTAACATCTGTGTTGGGATACTCAATAGCCCTTAATAATCTTAATTTTCCGGAAGCTCCTTTAAAGGTTTAAATCAATTTTTAAGTGCCATCACTTTTTCCAATAAAGGCGTTAATCCTTTAGCAGAAATGTTATCATTGTTCCAAAAACTCATTACACAGCTCACATAATTTCCTCTAACTGGACTTGCAACATAGTAAACTGTAAGGTTTTTGCCCCCTGAAGCACCTGCCAGCAAAGATTTTAATCCTGAGAAATCATATATTATTCTTTTCGCTTTTGTTGCCACACCTTCAAAGATGACCTCAACCTCCTCCTCTGCACTCACCTTTACCCCTTTCTTACTTTTGGTTACACTAAGTTGATTTTTAAGTGCAGTCTGTGCACTTTCCATACTTTTGTGAACAGACCAATTCATTTGCCCATCATAGGGACATTGTATTGAATTGATATTAGCCCAATAGCATTTATTCCCTATTGTCATTTTTCTGCCTGCAAAGTCTACACTATCTATAGAAACTGCCTCAAACACGCTTGGTGGAATTTCGTCATTTAAAATCCTGCTCACGTACTTTCTTTCAAACTCTTTGTCTGCTTTATTGTAAAAGCCAAACCAGATGACCGATATAGTTTTGTTTTTATTTTCTAGGATATAATAAGAATTGATTTCACTAAGCTCGTCAGTGAGCTTTTCGGTTTTGGTTACATTTAAATTATTAAAAGCCAAAACTTCGTCCTTTATTTTAGCATCAGTATCCTTGATAGAGAATCTTTTATAGATCTTCTTTAACCCTTTTTCTGCGAAAGCATCATTATAGGTTTCAGATGTAAATTCTATGCCATCAATATTATAATAGGTGGTGGATTGATTTTTTATGGCTTTTAATCGTTTAGTAAAGTCATCTTGATCTTGACAAAAAGAAACTGCTGGAAAAATCAATAGCATTAAAAGGTAGATGAATTTCATAATTAGGGTTTTTCAATTTAAATGTACGGTTTGTTAATGAAATTTTCGATTGATAGAGATTAAATTTTACACCTTTAAGAAATAATTTAATTTACATTTTGAGGATCTCCAATTACAGGGGTAATCATAAAAATTACTTTATCAATGCTTAATCATTGGAGTGTTACCATAGGTTCCATCACCGCTATTTTAAGATAATTAGAGTTTTTGTTCTTATAGTTATTAAAAAATAAAAAAAAGTATTTTTACCGGAAAACCTGATTATCAGCAAAATAAAATGCAAGTCATGCAATTTTATATTTAAATGAATAATAGTTGATTCAAAAATTTTGAGATTTAAAAAAAATACCCTAATATTGCGCTCCCTAGAGAGATCTAGACCGGGCCTATAGCTCAGTTGGTTAGAGTAGAAGACTCATAATCTTTTGGTCGCTGGTTCGAGCCCAGCTGGGCCCACAAAATAAAATCGTCTTACAAAGAAATTTGGAGACGGTTTTTTGTTTTCCGAGTGATTCTCTCCTCCACCATAACATCCTGTGTTTTTCAATAAAATGAATTAATAATATCTAAATTGCTTATAACCAAATGTAAACCCATAGGAATAAAACAAAATATATACTGGCGTTTAAAATTAATTGAACAAACTAGGAGAAGCTCATTTTAGTCGACAACCTTTACTGGCTTTTTACGTGCAATTAACCTCGTAGCCAACTTGTTCTGTTTAGCTTCCTCATCGCCAAGAATAATGCCCCAGGATTGAAAACCTTCTACCCTATCGAAAATAATTTTGAGTATGGCGATGATCGGAATAGATAAAAACATTCCGGATATACCCCAGATCATTTCACCGATAATAACACCTAATACCGTAATCAGGGCATTGATCTTTACTTTTGAACCAACAATTACCGGTAATAATATATTACTGTCAATGAGGTGCGTAATCACTAAAGTGATAACAACTAACAATACTTTACTAATCAAGGTGGCTGTGGCAAAAGTGACAAGCGCACTCACCACTAAAGCAATGAAAATACCAATGTAGGGGATGATATTGATTAAACCTGTAATCATCGCCAGCAGTAAAGCATACTTTATTCCTAGTGCCCAGAATGCAATAAACACTATTGCCGCCACAATGCCCATCTCTATGAACAGGCCAGTAATATATTTTCTGATGATATATTGTATTTGTTCAATAATATCATGCACCATTTTTTTATTTTCTTCCAAAAAAACAGATTCAAGAAACTTCATGATGAGCTTTCTGTAAAGCAAAAAGAAAAAGGTATAAATGAAGGTAAATACAAAAAACAACAATACTGAAGAAAGGGAAAGCAGCGTTGTGCCGATTACCGTTGTTCCAGAATCCATAATTTTACCTGTAGCCGTATGTACGTAGGTCAATTGTTTGTGTGCATTGATATGAAATGTATCTGCTATCCACTGTTGAATAGTACCAATAGACTTGCCCAATTGTTCTTCAAATTGTGGCCAGTCTTTCGCTAAATTTGAAACCTGCGACCCTATAATATACATAATGAGGCCAATAGAGGCTAAAAATATCAATACCGACAACATGGAAGCGCCACTGCGTGGAAGCCTGGTTTTCGTTTCAAAGAAATTTGCCATAGGCAACAAAAGGATCGAAAACAAACAGGAGAAAATGAGTGGAGAGAGGATATCCTTACCAACAACAATAATGTAAACTAGCGAAATCAATATAAATAAGATACAGGCTAACTTAAAGTAAAAAGGATGTTGTTTGAATTGGGAGGTATCCATCATGGAAAATAACATTATAATCGATATGAAACAACAAACGGTTCATTTTGTTTGATATTGATGAGGTGAACAGCAGTTAGGTTATTTCCATTCATACATCTTATTGAAACCAAATCACATTTTTTTTATAAACTTTATAATGTATTTTTATAGATAATTTTAAATAAAAAAATTAGATAAAATTAATTCATTACCAATGCTTTATACGTATTTTTGAATGCAGTATAATTGTAATTGCACATGGCTATATAATTGTAATTGTACTAAAATGTATAATTATAATTGAACGTAACATATAATTGTAATGCATGGCAGGAAAACCGGCTGCCACATTGAAAAATTCTACTGTATAAGCCCTCAGAAAATAGCAATTCAGCATTTGATTAAAAGCAATTGAATACTCTATTGAATTTCAGTTACCATAACCCTACCGTTCACTAACCCATAGCTTATATTTTACACTTAGCTCCTGCATACTTGCTACGGACCTAGCACCGAAAATCCGGTACCAAACCGGTAGCAACCCCCTACCTAATCCCTAATAAGTCGTGTAGAATAGTTAGTGATGGGTAAGCTAAAAACAAGTGATGGGTACACTATCACCAAGTTGCATGATAGGCTATGAATAATTAAATAAAAATGCCGGTCATCATTACAATGAACCGGCATTTTAAAACAGCTAAAACTTTGTCTTAATAGCTCATTTCTACAATTTTCTCTACATCTGCAGGAGAAAGCGTTTTATGTTCACCAAGACCTAACCAACCTCTTTCTGTAAAGCGAGTTTTGATTTTTTGTGCAGTACCTTCATAGGCATTTGTATAATCAGAAAGCTTGGTATCGATACCTAAGGAATGGAAAAAGGCAACGGTTTTTGCAATTGCTTCTTTTGCAATCCCTGTGGTGGTACCTTCTGTTATTCCCCAAACCCTTTGACCATATTGTGCTAACTTTTCGCTTTTGGCAGCAAAGTTATATTCGTAATGACTTGGAAGAATGACCGCTAAAGTACGAGCGTGGTCAATACCGAACATCGCCGTTAATTCATGTCCCATGGCGTGTACTGCCCAATCTTGAGGAACTCCTTTTTGAATTAAGCCATTGAGGGCCATAGTGCAGCTCCACATAAAGTTAGCCGCAGCTTCATAATCAGCAGGGTTTTTCATGATTCTTGGTGCCACTTCCACTAACGTCTGCATAATGCTTTCCGCAAAACGATCTTGCAACAAGGCTTGAACTGGATAAGTCATGTACTGCTCCAAAACATGCGTAAAAGCATCGGTAATACCATTTGCCAACTGACGTTCTGGGATTGACTGTACCACCTGTGGATCTAATATGGAGAACACTGGAAATAACCCAGGACCACCCATCGCTAATTTCTCCTGTGTTTCTTTCCTTGTAATGACAGATCCGGAGTTCATTTCTGAGCCTGTAGCTGGCAAGGTTAAAACAGTACCAAAAGGCAAGCCTACTTCGGTTCTGATGTTTTTGGTAAGGATATCCCATGGGCTGTCTCCTTCATATAATGCAGCTGCAGAAAGAAATTTAACACCATCGATGACAGAACCGCCACCAACAGCAAGCATATAAGTAATCTTTTCTTCTTTTATAACTTTTAAAGCATCCATTAAAATGGCATACTCCGGGTTGGCAGGAATGCCACCGAACTCCAATACTTCAAAGCCATTTAAAGCTTTCATCACCTGGTCGTAAATGCCATTTTGTTTGATGCTGCCACCACCATATAAAACCAATACTTTAGCATCTTTTGGAATTTCCTTTCCAAGGTTTTCTATCTGTCCTTTACCAAAAAGTATTTTAGTAGGATTTTTGAATTCGAAATTTAACATATCTATTTATATTTTAACAATCATTTTACCTTCATTTTTACCATCGAACAAATCCATGAAGGCTTGTGGAATCTGGTCGAAACCATTTACAATGGTTCCTGTATAAGTTATTTTTCCTTCCTGCACCCATTGAGTCAACTGGTTAATGGCCTGAGGAAATTTACTCGCATAATTAGTGACAATAAAACCCTGAATCAAAGCGCTCTGTTTAATCAGTATTCCCTCCACGCTTGGTCCTTTTGGCTCTTCAGTACTATTATATCCAGAAATAGCCCCACATAATGCTACCCTACCAAACTTGTTAATGTTGGCCAATAC
>NZ_JAZQPU010000298.1:0-2690 GCF_045628745.1 Pedobacter sp. | reverse complement strand
ACCATAGGTTCTGTAAGACAACTTGCGCATGAAGATTTTATTGTTTGGTCCTTTTTCAAACTTGATGACACTGCTGCCAATCTGGTCACCTGCATAACCAGATGCCGACCTTACTTCGGCGCCAGCTTTAGAAATTCTGTTAACCACCAGAATTTCTCTGCCCAGCAAAGAATCTGCAAGTTCAAAAAAGAATTTCTCCTCTACTTTATGGGTGGTAATCATTCCCTTATTAGTAATGGCTTTATCGGTAATCACCGTAGCGTAAGGTTTCACGGTAGCTTTAGTACCCAAGGCAGCCAGTGGTCCTGCCGCTTTTTTGGTAGTATCTGTAGTAACCTTCGGTGTTGTAGGTGCCGCAGGTTTGTTTTGCCCATGAGCCATGGAATAACTTGCCAAAGCAAGGGCAGAAATGATAATAGTTTTGTTCATGTAAGTTGGTTTGTTAACACAAAGATAAGTGTGTAAAAGAACTTAACTACATCCGCTATATAACTTTACGGTTACAAATCTAAGTCAGTATAACAATAATTAATCTAATGAATAATCTTGAATACCAATTCTCTGAGCAATTCGCCATCAGTGGTGTTACCCGTGCTGTCTACTCCTTTACTTTTAAGGTCGTATTCACGGAGCAAACTAATGACCTGCACCGTTTTGTTGAAATTGTAATTGCGTGCTGCAACTTCGTATTCTTTGATGAAATATGGATTGATGCCTAACTCTTTGGCGGCATCATTTTTATTGGGCAGGTAATGGTATTTGAGTACTTTAGAAAAGTAGGTGTTAAGGCTGGCCATGACCATCACCATGGGATTGGCTTTCGGGTTGTCAGCAAAGTAATTCACAATCTGGTTGCATTTCATCACATTGCGCTGTGCAAGGGCTTTCTGCAGCTCAAATACATTGTACTCTTTACTGATGCCTATGTTCTTCTGAACATGTGCCGTATCAATGGTGGTTTCTTTGCTGATGTTTAACATCAGCTTTTCTACTTCATTAGCAATTTTGGAAAGATCGGTACCCAGGTATTCTGCCATTAAGGCGGCTGCATGGGGATCAATTTTATAACCTTTCTCTTTCACCAGGTCTTCTATCCATGGTGCCAGTTTATTCTCGCGGATGGGGTCTGACTGAAAGATCAGGCCCGATTTGGCGATGGATTTATAAAGCTTCTTCCTTTTATCGAAGTTGGCGTATTTATAACCAAGGACAAGGATTGTAGACTTTAAAGGGTGTTCAAAATAGTTTTGCACAACAGCAGCTTCTTTGCTGTCGCCTTCAGCTTCCTTGGCCCATTTAAGGTCCTGTGCTTCTTTAACAATGATCAGCTGGTAGTCTGACATCATGGGATAACGCTTTGCCGCATTGAGAATGGTAGCCATGTCAGCATCTTTTCCATAAAGCACAGTCTGGTTAAATCCCTTCTCCATATCTGTTAATACATGTTGTTCCATGTAATCAATTACCTGGTCAATGTAATAAGGTTCTTCGCCATGCAATAAATACACAGGTTGGAACTTTTTAGCTTTAATGTCTTTGATAATATCGGCAGCAGTCATATAATTATTCAAATATAACCGCTAAAAACTAACTATTAAAGGTTATTTTTGCATTAATGGCATTTACTCCAGTAGCACTCAACCTTCCGGGCTACCCCTTTAAACTGACAATAAAAAAGGAGCAGCATTTTATTTTTGATGAGATCCGTAAAAAACACCTTGTATTAACACCCGAAGAATGGGTAAGGCAACATTTTATTCAATACTTGATCTTAGAGAAAAAGTTTCCTAAATCACTGATCCAGGTGGAGGGTGGTTTAACTCTAAACGACTTACAAAAGAGAACAGATTTAGTTGTTTACAATAATAAAGGCGAGCGGGTGATGATTGTGGAATGTAAAGCACCTTCGGTGAAAATTACACAGGCTGTATTCGACCAGGCATCAAGGTATAATTCTGTACACCAAGTAAAATGGTTGGTGGTGACCAATGGCTTGCAGCACTGTTATGCCACTATTGATCATGTGGAGAGCAGGTTTGCTTTTGTGGAAGAATTACCGTTATATCAGGATCTTTAAGCGTATTTCAAGGTTACAGTTATAGCTGATGACTAGCGCGGCTATAATATTAATGAATTTGATAAATGAAGAGAATTGCTTTACTTTTATAGCCTATGAACATCGAATTTTTAACATTTCCTACATTAGAAACCACACGTCTAAGCCTAAGAAAATTATCCTTTCCAGATGCTCAGGCGATTTACGAACTAAGGTCGGATCCCGAAGTAGCAAGATTAACGGGGAAAGAACCTTTCAGGAGTATTGATGATGCAATAGAATACATCCAAAAAATAGACAGATTACATTTGGAGAACAAATGTGTATTTTGGGCGATTTCCTATAAGGGTGAATCTGCTTTAATTGGTGCCATATGTTTATGGAATTTTGATAATGGCAATAATTCCATAGAAATAGGTTACGAATTGCTCCCTGAATTTCAAAGAAAAGGCATCATGGGCGAAGGTTTAGTGGCAGTTATAAATTTTGGATTTGAGAATATGGGTGCTCGCACTATTACTGCATTTCCGTCTGCTCATAACCCCGCATCAGTTAATACATTAGAAAAACTGAATTTCAAATTGGCTTCTGATGCTCATCAACATACGCACGAGAATGTAGAAGGGATGCTTAC
>NZ_JAZQPU010000297.1:0-3165 GCF_045628745.1 Pedobacter sp. | reverse complement strand
CCACAATAAAGGAGAGAAACACTTTTCCATTTACATTGTTGGCTTTTGCCTCTGCCGGATATTTAATAGACTGTTTAAGGTATTCATAAAACTTAGCCATACCGCCAGGAAACGAAGGCTGTTTATCGATAGAAACAAAGTCATAGACTTTTGAATCTTCAACGATTGTAATGGGTTCCAATCGCGTATACCCTTTAAGTGAAACTTCTTCCACTTTTGAAGTGCTGTTTTGGCTGTCTTTGAAAGCAACGGTAAGCACATAGTTACCATTCTTCGATGTATCAAACTTTTTATAAGCCAGCACCTGTTGAATCACAGCAGCGTCGGCACCAGATCCAATGGGCTTTCCAACGATACCGATGTTTTCAACGTTTCCATCTTTAATGGTGAAGCGTACATTCGTGCTTCCGTTAAGCCATTTACCATTAGACAGGTTAGGCAATGCGATGGTGCTGCTCAAATGCGTATAAAAGTCTTTCCAGCCATCTTGTAAAGGACTTAATTCACCTACGAGGGCTAACGGCTTGTCAAGAGGAATTTGCTCGCTTAGCGCTTTTAATTTTTCATTTTCGCTGATTGTAGCTGACGACAACATTAAAGCGAGGCCAAATAAAGGCACAAACAGGCCATATTTTAGTAGGGCGGTTTTGGTTGATTTTCTTTTATAAAGCATAAAGATTCTTTTTTTAAGGAGTGGTTTGTTGAAAAAGCTGTTAGTCAGGCTGCTGGCAGGTACGCCAAGGGCTTTGCTGACTAATAAAAGGGCATATTGTTCTTTATCGCCCATGAATTGAACAGCTTGCTCATCTGCCAAATATTCATGGATGCTTTTAAGGCTGTGTTTATAGAGGTAGATGATGGGATTAAACCAGTTAATGATGCCCATGAGCTCGATGAACAATACATCTACAGAGTGGTATTGCTGGCTATGTACATCTTCGTGGTGTTGTATGGTGTCTACGCCTTGTAAATTTGGATCAATGACGGTTCGGTTAAAGAAGGAAAAGGCGGCACCTGCGGTTGTTACTTTAAGCAGCTTTTTTACTTTTAACAATTGGAATATAAATTTCAACAGAAAGAAGAGCAGACCTCCCAGATACACCAGGGCAATGAGCTGTCCGGGCGACATGACTGTCTCATCAGGGAGGGTAGTGGCTTCAGCGATCAGTTGGTTCAAGTGGCTGGCACTTTCATATACGGGTTGCACCACCGTTTGTTCGCTGAACCATTTGACCTTGATAAAAGGCAAGCTGAAGGAAAGGATACCGGCAGCCATAAGGTATATCCGGTTCAGGATAAAGTAAGTTTCTTTATCAAGGAGCAGCTTGTAAAAGGCGTAAAATACCACCAGGTAAATATTGGCCTGCAAAAGATAATGTGCCCAGTTCATCTTGGTCGGTTTTTCATTTTATTAATCATTTTTAAGATCTCATCAACATCACTCAAGTCGAGCTTTTCTTCTTTCACAAAAAAGGAGAACATGCTTTCTACGGAGTTCTCAAAGTAATTGTCCAATAGCTTTGAGGTCGCATAACGTTTGTAATCTTCTTTGCTGATCAAGGGATAATACTGGTGGGCCTTGCCAATTGCATGATGGTCTACAAATCCCTTCGTTTCCAAAATTCTGATAATGGTTGACACCGTGTTATAGGCAGGTTTTGGCTCGGGGAGGTGATCCATCACATCCTTGACAAAGCATTTGTCGAGCTGCCAGATGATTTGCATCAGCTGCTCTTCTGCTTTGGTTAAGTCTTTTATTTCCATGGTTTTATATAGCTTTAATTAGGTTTAATAAAGCTATAACTAAAAAGTTAGTTATACAAGTTTTTTATAACTAATTTTTTAGTTGATAGGATTTTGGCAGACGCAATTATAAAGTAGCATAATTGTGTTTGTATCATAAATGGGAAAGCTTAAGCTTTTCTGGCAGTAAGGATGACCGAGGTGTAGGACACAACTAGTCTAACTATGGAACAGAAGTTTTATATAGGAGTTCTTCGGCATAAGATTTCTTATGCTAAAGCATATTCTTCTTTGATCTCCTGGCTGTGGGCAGGCAAAGAGGCGAAGAGAGGAGAGATTGTTTAAACAAGTAAGCAATTCCTTCGCTTATTTAAAGGAAGTGCTTACTTTTAACAATGAACTTTCAGTGTTTACTTTGCTCTTAACAATGTGCTCTTGTTCAGCATTACTGTTGATGCTGGTGGTGAAGGTTAATAACATCATCACAAAAACAGGGACTAATAAGAGTATAAATGGCGAAACGTTTGCTAACTTTTTCATAATGATTCGTTTTGATAGAACAAATAGAACCATAAATAAATTGCTGCTAAAATCTTTTAGACCAAGCCTCTTTTATTCTAGATCAACGCTCAAATAGCTTATTTTTTGTCATTTTGCCTGTTTTTGAGCTTTCGTAGAATAAAATTGCCCGTTCGTCGAAAGACTGCGCTTATACAGGATTAGTTTTTTTATTTTAGAACCGGTTAATTTTGTTTTAAGAACGCAGGTAAGCTAAGCTTACAGGTTAATAAAGACAAGGTATGACGAACGTAATCCTCATGAGTAAACACGTGTCAAAAGCAATAGATGATACTGCTGACCGCCTCATGATTAATATTGAACACACTCATGAAATACAAAGGCCATATTATTATTCATATTATCTTCTGGTTATTCCTGGGGATGATTTGCATGTTGGCCATCATCAGCAGTAAGCAAAAAAGTACCGGCTATGAGCTACTGGTCCATTTTGGGTATTATGGGCTTATCAACATCTCTATTTTTTACATTAACTATATGTTGCTGATTCCGCAGCTGGTAAGGGATCGCAAAAGGTATAGCCTCTATATCATATCCATTGTGCTGCTCATTATATTTATGGGTATCCTTAAAACGCTGGTGGCCTTGTTATACAGTGATATTGTATTGACATATACCAATGAAGTAGGAGAACAGGTGTTTACAGGTCTGCCACAATATATATTAAGGTCTGTATTTATTTCGGGTTTTTTTATTGTCATTAGCGCGCTGATTAAGTTTGCCGTAGACTGGTTTGGCAATGAGAGGGTTCAACGCCAGCTGGAGAGTGAAAAAAAGGACATGGAACTTCAGTTTTTAAAGTCGCAGCTCAACCCTCATTTTCTCTTCAATTCTTTAAACAAC
>NZ_JAZQPU010000296.1:0-1708 GCF_045628745.1 Pedobacter sp. | reverse complement strand
TGCTTTGTTTAAAAACAGCAACATTACATTTGAACCGAATTTAAGGATGGCAACACCTAAAAGTTATGTCATTGGTCCTGATGATGAGCTGCTGATTGATCTTTCAGGAGATAATGAGGCCAGTTATAAATTAAAGGTAAGTCCTGAAGGAATTATCCGTATACAATATGTGGGTAATATTTCAGTAGGGGGATTAACGATAGAGCAAGCAACCTCTAAAATACGTTCTAATTTATCGGGTACTTATCCATCATTAAGAAGCGGAAGAACTCAGGTTGCTATTAATTTGGGTAACATCAGGAGTATAAAAATCACTATGGTAGGCGAAGTGGAGAAACCAGGTTCTTATACCCTTTCTTCACTTTCAACAGTTTTTAATGCATTGAATGCATCTGGAGGGCCAAATTTAAATGGCTCTTTTCGTAAAATACAGGTGATTAGAAACAATAGAATTGTGAGTACTATTGATGTTTATGATTTCCTTTTAAATGGAATTCAAAAGAACAACATCCGTTTACAAGACCAGGATGTCATTAATGTACCTGTTTACCAGAGTAGAGTAGAAATGTCTGGCGAAGTAAAACGTCCTGCATTATTTGAAGTGTTAAGTACAGAATCTTTGGAGGATGTATTGCGCTTTGCCGGAGGTTTTAGCAACCAGGCTTATACGGCTAAAATTAAAGTGTTGCAAAATACCAATAAAGAACGTAAAATTTCTGACGTAGAAGCGGAGCAATTTGCAACTTATGGTCCTTTAAATGGCGATAAATACATTGTGGAGACCATATTAGATAGATTTGAAAACCGCGTAGAGATTAATGGCGCAGTTTTTAGACCTGGACCCTTTGAATTGGAAAAAGGATTAACCTTAAAAGGATTAATCAATAAGGCTGAGGGTTTAACTGAAGATGCTTTTTTAAATCGCGGTTATATCAATCGCTTGAATGCTAATAATACTTTAGCCCTGATTTCTTTTGATGTGGCTAAGGTAATGGCAGGAACTGAAAACGATATAGTCTTACAAAGAGAAGATAAGGTAACTATTTCTTCGTTATTCGACTTACGTGATGAATATAAAGTAAGTATCCAGGGAGAAGTTAGACAACCGGGAACTTTTGGATATGCAGATAACATGAGCCTGGAAGATGTCATTCAAATGGCTGGTGGTTTAAATGAGGGAGCAACTCCTAACCGCATCGAGGTTTCTCGAAGGATTAAAAATAGTGACGCAACCTCTGCTTCGGCACGTACTGCAGAAGTATTTACTGTCAATATTGATCAGAGTTTGAGAATTGTTGATCAAAATTTTAAATTAATGCCTTTTGATGTCATTTCCATTCGCAGTTCTGAAGGTTACCAAGTGCAAAAACAAGTTAAATTAGAGGGTGAAGTATTGTACCCAGGTACCTATACCATCACACAGAAAAACGAAAGAATTTCTGATTTAATTACCAGAGCTGGTGGCTTAACACCTCTTGCTTATGTAGAAGGTGCTTCTTTGAAACGCCCCGGTGCGGAGAAAGTAAACCCTCATGATAAAAATGCCATCAATAATAGGGAGGAGGAAGACAAGAAATTCTTAAACCTTAAACGTGCACAGGAATCAGGGGTAAAAGATACGGCTCAGGCAGAGGTGGAACAAAAATTATTGCAATCTGATTTAGTGGGTATTGATCTGGATAAAATCTTAAAGAAACCACTATCTAAA
>NZ_JAZQPU010000295.1:0-11471 GCF_045628745.1 Pedobacter sp. | reverse complement strand
GACTATAGCCCAAAAAGTATAACAGCTGAGCCTGTGCTTGCTGGAAAATTTTCTCCGTTTCCTCAAAATGATTGAGTGTATTATTTCTGTCGGCCGTAGTCTGCTGCAGTTCAATCAAAGTGATTCTCCCGGCATCAAACTGCTCCTTACTCATCTTGCTGATCCTGGCTTTTGTCAGCGTATCTATTGCCGCTAAATGCTGCTGTTCTCGAGCTATTAAGGCTTGGGCATAAGCATTGCTAACATCAAAATGCAACTTATTTTCTGCGTCCTCCTGTTCTAACTTACTGATTTCCTGTTGTATTTTTGCCACTTTAACATCCTGCCTTTTTTGAGGATTGAATAAATCTACATTTGCATTTAAACCTGAGTTGGCCGTCCATTTGGTATTAAACCTGAGGGGAGTAATCTCCCCTTCTGGCGCATTAGGATTAAAAGCATTCGAAGGAACAGGCGTAATAGGAATAATTAAATTACGCTGTAAATTAAAGTCTGCATACACTTGTGGAATTCTTTTTAATTTCGCCTCCTCAACAGCTTCAGCAGCAATTTTAAGGTCCAGGCTTTTGGCCTTAAAAGTAGGATTATTGTTGCTAGCCAATGCGGCAGCATCCTTTAAAGATAAACGTAATTTCTCAGGGCCATGCTGTGCATTTACCAAATGTGGCAGGGAAAACATTACTAATATCAGAATTAACCGCGTATTCATGGGTTTTTGATTATTCATCGATTTAAAAAATTGAAGCAGGCTCTAAACGACTGATTTTTATTACTGCAAAAAGGGAGCCACCCACAGAAATTAATAGCGTAACAGCTAACAACAACAAGGTAATCTGCCAGTCTAAGGTAATGACCAGACCGGCATTAGCCACCCCATTTTTAAACAGGGCCAACAATAAAAAGGCAATGAGGAAACCAATCAAGGCAAACAAAAAAGCCTGGGTTAAAATCAACCTTGTTACATAACCATTTGTAGCGCCCAAAGCTTTGAGCGTTCCATAATCAACCATGCGGTCCATTGCGGAAGAATATAAGGTAAGGCCAATGATAAAAAAGCCACTGATCATGGCAACAAACACCAGGGAGCCAAAACTTAACCCCATATTAGAGGTCACCAGAATTTCCAGAACGGTAGCATTCTTCAGCTGGTTAACAGGCCATGCCCGCACACCGTAAAAAGTTTTGTTAATGCTATTTACCAGGCTATCAACATTGGTGCCCACTAAGGGTTTAACCACCACCACACTTACTTTATCTGCCGGAAAATCACCATAAAAGCGGGCATTTCCTAAACTCGTATACATATAGTAGCCCCCAAAACCCTGCGCATTTTTCGTGAGCACTTTTACCTGTGCCCTTTTTTGATTGAGCTCAAAGTTCAGTCCCAGGGAAAGGTCTACGCCTAAATTTTTAGAGTTGAAGTATTCAGCAGAGATGGCGTCATTTTGGAAAAGCGCATTGATATTCCCTTCAATAATTTTAACAGACTTGGGCCCCCCAATAAAAGAGGGACCTTCACTACCCACTAAATTAACAGCAGATGATTTACCGCCATCAAAAGAAATAGTGGCATTGGCCACCACCATACTGTAGCTTTCCTGCACCCCAGCTAAACTTTTCACCTCCCGTGCAATCCTTCCATCAATTCTGCTTAAAGCATTGATGTTGCTGGTTAAATTATCAATGATCCAGATATCATTTGGTGAGGAGTTAGAATTAACAATCAACCCACTCATCAGGCTTGTTAAATAACGAAGGGTACTGAGCTGCTGACCTATTAAAAATATGCTGACTACAATACCAATAAGGACTCCAATACCTTTAGGTTTATCGAAAATCATGAATTTTATGGCTGTACTTATCATAACAGTTTATAAAATTATGGTACATTCCACTCTTTCATTGATCAGGAGCGATTGATGATTATCCAACTTCACTTTAAAGCGCCTCACCCTCCTGTCACTTGTTTCACCGGCTTTCTCATAAAAAAGAGATTTATTTTCTAAAATCGGCGATACATAAAAAATTTCCCCAGATGCTATTTTAGCCTTACTGCCCACCTGGCTTACCACTACCTTTTGCCCCAGCCGAATGCGGCTAGCAAACATTTCGTCTACTTCGCCATGCAACACCAAAGTGCCATACGCAGCAAAGCTGGCAAAGGGCGTTAAAGCACTGATAGCGGAGCCTACTTTAGCATCCATATCCACAAGGGTACCTTTTTGCCGTGCAATGATGCGCTGATCCTTGAGCGTTAATTTTGATTGTTGCAATTGCTGGCGAAGCGTAGCCGTTTCTGCTACACTAGCTTTTGCCCTGCTTCTTGCACTTTGAAGATTAGCCAGGATAACTTCTTTTTCTTTACGCTTGATTGCTACATTTTGCCTGGTATCGGCACCTGTAGCAGCCAACCTTTCGGTAACCACAAGATCTTGCTCTTTTTCTTTCAGTGAAGCAAGGTATTGTAAAACATCAGCCTGATCTGCAGCAGCACGGGATTGCTGGGCCAAAACCTGCTTCTCAGCTACTCCAACCGCAAGCACCTGCTCCTGATCGTCTATTTTAACCAGCAGGTCACCTTTTTTTACGGAGTCGCCAGCATTTTTATAGACCGCCGTCACAATTCCTGATTTTGAAGACGATATATCAACCAGCCCATCCAAAGGCTCTACTTTTGCTATTGCCGCTATTGTTTTAACATTTTCAGGCCGCGATAAAGAATCTTGTTGTGCAAGCCGAGCCTTTTCCGCTTCCTTCTTCTGGCCACCACATGAAAACAACATGAACAGCGCAGCTATACCTAAAGTAAAATATTTCATTTCGTCTATATTTATTTATAATCCTCTTCATTTTTCAAATGATCAGAAACAATGCCATCTTCAACATATATAATCCTGTCGGCAAACTGGCGCAAGCGCAAATCATGTGTTACCACTACAACAGCCTTGCCGTTTCTAGCCAGCTCCTTCAAATCATTCATCACCAGGGCAGCACTTTTAGTATCTAAAGAAGCCGTAGGCTCATCACAGAGCACAATCTGTGCATTGGTAACCAGTGCGCGTGCAATGGCAACCCTCTGTTTCTGGCCACCACTTAATTTTCTGGGTAAACTCTTTTGCCTGTCGCCCATATTTACCCTTTCCAAGGCATTAATTGCCTTTTCCCGGGCTTCAGCATGAGCCTCGCCCTTTAATAGTAGAGGCTGCATTACGTTTTCAAGGGCATTCAAGGGACTGAGTAAATTGAAATGCTGAAAAATAAAACTAATATGATGAAGCCTGATTCCCGCTAATTTCTTTTCAGTGTAGCCAGTAATGTCCTCGCCCTGAATAATTACTTTACCCTCTGTTGGGTAGATTACACAACCAATGAGCGACAAAAGCGTGGTTTTGCCAGAACCTGAAGGTCCCATAATCAACATCAATTCTTTGTTATGGATATCAATCGTGGTGCTGTCTAAAGCCGTAATGGTGGTATCACCTGTGGTATAAACTTTCTTTGCGTCTTTTAAAGAGGCTATTATCTCCATTGCCAATAAGCTTAATAATTGCAATAATAAAGGGCAATATAAAATATTATGCCCATTTTTTCAGAACCCATCACCAGCTCATTGCATGAGCTGACATCAAACATCTCTATTTTGAAATCGTTGTTCAAACCTCAATCATTTTTAGAAATGATAATGTATTGGTCAACTATATTTTCCATCTATAACGCCTAGCAAAAAGCAGCCCATAATTTTTCTCGATTCAAGTGGTTATAGTTAACAAGGACTATCATTAATTAAAAAATATGGAAATGATTAAACTAAAGATAACCATTAATTAACTGTAAATTTGAAACGTTCCCCCCTCAACCTGTTTGACTGATTTTAGCCATTTAACCTGAGCAGACAAATCAAACATGAGTACAGTAAATAAAAGCACAAATATTGAACATCACCGCAGGCAGCATTCCCACTTCTTGGGGAAACCAAGCAGCAAACATTGAATGAAATGGATAGGAAATTAAAAATTTTACACCTGGAAGATTTGGGTAGTGATGCAGACCTGGTTAAGAGGGTATTAATTAAAGGGAACTTTGATTTTCAAATCCTTGTGGTGGAGAACCAACCCGGGTTCATTAAAGCCTTAAATGAATTTCAGCCTGATGTAATTTTAGCCGATCATTCCCTGCCTTCCTTTGACTCGCACAGAGCGCTGGAAATTTTAAAAATGACTTCCTTAAAAATTCCCTTCATCCTGGTGTCAGGATCTATGTCAGAAGAATTTGCTGTTGATATTATTAAAAGGGGCGCAGACGACTACATCTTAAAAGACCGCTTGGAAAGACTGCCCACGGCTTTAAATAATGTACTTGAGAAATTCAGGCTCAGCAGAGATTACGAAGTGAAGATAAAGGAAATTATTCATAATGAAAAACATTTCCGTGCCTTACTAGAAAACAGTGGCGATGCCATTGCTTCGATCAGTAAAAATGGGAAGTGGCTCTATCAAAGTCCTGCTATAAAAAGACTTACCGGATTTTCTACAAAAGATTTGACAGGTAAAAAAATCTTAGACTTCATTCATCCGGATGATGTACGTAGATACTTAAAATCTTCAAAAGAGCACCCCTCAAAACCGGGAATACCTATCTATTACCAGTTTAGATTGCTGCATAAACATGGAGGTTATCTCTCTACAGAAGGAACTATTACCAATCTAATACACGAAGAAAGCGTGAAAGCTTATATCCTCAACTTTCACGATTGTACAGAGCGCAATTCTGGTGATTTAGAGCGAGCAAAGATGCACGATGATATTCTAGAACGAAATAAAGAGCTTGAACAATTCTCTTATATCATATCCCACAACTTACGTTCTCCGGTGGCTAACATGATGGGCCTGGCAGAAGAAATCAACAGCGGTGAGCTGCAGCAAAAAGAACTAAAAGAAGCAAGTGCCTATTTAATGCAATGTGCTAAACAACTTGATCATGTCATTTTAGACCTTAATAACGTGCTGCAAGCAAAGCAGGGCGTTAATCAGAATAAAGAAAGGGTGAGCATAACCAGCATTATTGAAGAAATTACATCCAGTATATCTACGTTGATTAAAGCTGAAAATGTATGTTTCAGCTTAGATGTCCATCCAAGCGACGAACTTATCACTATAAAAAGCTATATATATAGCATATTCTTCAATCTAATCTCCAACAGTATTAAATATAGGCAGCAATTGTTGGCACCACATATAGAAATTAGCTTTAAAAAAGTAGATGAGGTAACAACTATCGTTTATAAAGACAATGGCTTGGGCATGGATTTAAAAAAGTATGGTACAGACTTATTTGGCCTGTATAAACGGTTTCATCACCATGTGGAAGGAAAAGGAATGGGCTTATTTATGGTAAAAACCCAAATGAATACCCTTGATGCTAAAATTAGCTGTAAAAGTGAAATTGATAAGGGAACACTATTTGTGCTTACCTTTAAAGAGAACAACACAAATTAGCCGCACCGAAGTGCGGCCAATTAAGTTTATTTTTTAGTATAAAATTTATATACCGTAACAGAATTAAATTCAGCACCTGGATTTAACACTGTACTTGCAAAAGAGGGCTGGTTAGGCGCATCAGGAAAATGCTGCGTTTCTAAACAAAGTGCAGAGCGGTAGCCATATTTTTTATTTCCTTTACCATCAGCAGTTTCACCCGTCATAAAGTTGCCGCTATAAAACTGTATACCTGGCTCTTGTGTTAACACATCCATATAGATCCCTGTTTTCGGACTGTGTAAGGTCGCTGCAAGCTTTAGATCTTTTGTATCGTTGAGCACAAAATTATGGTCATAACCACCACCTCTTTTCAATTGCTCATTAGCATCATTAATTCGGGCACCAATTAACGTTGGTTTAGTAAAATCAAAGGGCGTACTTTTAACTTTCTCTAATTTCCCCGTTGGAATTAAAGTTTCATCAACTGGTGTATAAGCATCAGCATTGATGGTTAACAAATGATCCGTAATGGTGCTGTCGCCAGCGCCGTTAAGGTTAAAATAAGCGTGATTCGTTAAGTTCAATACCGTCGGTTTGTCGGTAGTGGCATGGTAGCTAATTTTCAACTCATTATCCGGTGTCAAGTCATAGGTAACTTTTACCGTTAAATTACCCGGATAACCCGCTTCGCCGTCTTTAGAAAGATAGGTAAGCTCCAGGCTATGGTCATTCAGTTGTTTAGCATCCCAAACTTTATCGTAAAAGCCATCAACACCACCATGAAGGGTATTTTTACCATCGTTAACCTGTAAATTATATTCCTTGCCATTAAGGGTAAACTTTCCTTTGGCAATTCTATTGGCATAACGGCCAACCAAAGCACCGTAGAAAAATTCAGCCTTTGTTTGATAACCAGCTAAACTATCGTGCCCCAGCACAACATCTACCAATTCATCTTTATCATTTTTAACCAGCAAAGAAACTATACGCCCACCATAGTTAGTGATGGCTGCCTGGCTACCATTGGCATTCTTTAAAACATACAGTGCAGTTTTTTTACCGTCTACAGTCTGGTCAAAAGCTGCTGTAGCTGGAACAAGAGCGGTGGCACTAGAATCTGCCGACATGGTGGCTGTTTCTTTACTTTTATTTTCCTGACTGCAGCTACTTAAGATCACTAAAGTGGCTAACATACAGAAAGTCATTCTTAGGTTTTTGTTCATATGGATTTATCTTGGTTAATGAATATCCAAATTAGGAAAATATAAATTAAACGTCGAATTAACAATTAATATTTTTATATTAAATTTGTGAAGCATACTCAAAACTGAGTAAGGACCAGGCAGGAATAAGAAACCCAACATGACAGGATATACAGAAAAAAACAGGATGCTGATTGCCGTAGATTGCATCATCTTTGGGTTTGATGGTGAAACAGTAAAAATCCTTTTAATCAAAAGGGATATTGAACCAGAAAAAGACAAGTGGAGTTTAATGGGAGGCTTTGTACAAGCCGGGGAAAGCATAGATGAGGCTGCACAAAACATTTTAACATCGCTCACAGGCCTAAATGGTGTATACCTGGAGCAGCTGCGTGTTTTTGGAAATCCCGACCGCGACCCGGTAGAACGTACCGTTTCCGTAGCTTATTTTGCACTGATCGACATCAACAAATACAAAAAACAGCTCAACCATCGCTTTCATGCCGAATGGTTCCCTATCAAAGAAAAACCACCCCTTATTTTCGACCATGAAGAAATGGTGGAAACCGCTAAAACCTATGTACGGTATAAAGCTGCACACCACCCCCTTCTGTTTGAATTATTGCCTAAAAAATTCACCATACCACAGGTGCAAAGTTTATATGAAGGTATTTTCAATATCCAATTAGACAACCGAAATTTTATCAGGAAGCTGACCGCAGCTAACTTATTGATTAAACTGGACGAAAAAGATAAATTGAATTCTAAAAAAGGGGCCTTTTATTTTAAGCTCGATAAAAAAAGGTACAAAACCAATTTTCCAAACTTGCTGAGTTTTATTCCTAAAGGAAGCAAATAAAAACACTTTATCTCGGAAGAATTACAGAAAAAATCCCACAATTATTTTTTTAAACAGATAATTAAACGTTAATTAGACGCTTAATTGTCTGTCTGCGCATTGTTTTGCGCAATCCAGACCTTTAGGACCAAATAAAAAGCCAAAAAACATTTACTGAACGAAACATAACCTCAACCAAATACAAACTTTATGTCTAATAATTTAGCAACTACAGATTATGTAGTCATCATTCTTTATTTTATCATAGTTTCTGCTTATGGGTATTCTATTTACCACAAAAGGAAAAGAAATGAACAAGATGCCAAAGCCTTTTTCCTGGCTGAGGGGACATTAACATGGTGGGCAATTGGTGCCTCCCTGATTGCCTCTAACATCTCTGCCGAGCAGTTTATTGGCATGAGTGGGGAAGGGTTTTTCCTAGGTGTGGCCGTTGCGGCCTACGAATGGATTGCTGCCATTGCCCTTATTATTGTCGCCGTCTGGTTCATACCGGTCTACCTCAAGAACAAGATTTACACCATGCCACAATTCCTCAAGACCCGTTATAATGAGTCTGTGGCCTTGATTATGGCTATCTTTTGGTTGTTCCTTTACATTTTTGTTAACCTTACCTCTATCTTATACTTAGGTGCTGTAGCCATTAACGGACTAACAGGCGGAGATTACCTGCATGTAATTATGATAGGTCTAGCCCTTTTTGCCCTGATCATTTCCCTGGGAGGGATGAAGGTAGTAGCCTATACAGATGTTATACAGGTTGCTGTGTTGATTTTTGGTGGTTTGGTAACAACTTATATTGCTTTAACCGTAGTAGGAGAAAGATTTGGTGTTGGTGCTGATGCCATTGCCGGTTTCAAAGTATTAATGGACCAGGCTCCAGAGCATTTTAAAATGATTATTCCGGAACCTACAGCAACATCATCGCAAATTGACATCAATAAATACCTTACCTTCCCTGGTATTGCTTCTTACCTTGCTGGTATTTGGATTATTAACCTTAACTATTGGGGCTGTAACCAGTATATTACGCAACGTGCATTGGGTGCCGACTTACATACGGCAAGAACCGGTATTTTATTCGCTGGTATCCTGAAATTATTCATGCCATTAATTGTGATGCTACCTGGTATTGCTGCTTTTGTATTGTATAAAAACGGACATTTACCTCAACTGGTAGGTGGTAAAGATGGCGCTTATTCTGCAATCTTAACTTTCTTGCCTACAGGCTTAAAAGGATTATCTATTGCAGCCCTTACCGCAGCTATTGTTGCTTCTCTTGCTGGTAAGGTAAACAGTATTTCTACTATTTTTACCCTTGATATCTATACTAAATACTTCAAATCTGGTGCTGACGAGAAAAACCTGGTTATTATTGGCCGTTTAACGGTATTTGTATCTATGATCCTTGCGGTTATGTTTACCTGGAGTGATTTATTAGGTATTGGTGGCGTGGGTGGTTTTACTTACATCCAAAAGTACACAGGCTTTATTAGTCCGGGTGTATTTGCCATGTTCTTCTTAGGGATGTTCTGGAAACGTACCACAGGCCTTGCTGCCATCGTGGGTGTAATTGCAGGCTTCCTGTTATCCGTATTCTTTAATGAAATGGCTCCAGCCTTATTAGGACATGAGAATTTCCTTTACACGGCCTACCCTAACGGCAATGGTGGATACGAAATTCCTTTCCATATCTGCATGGGCTTGTCATTTGCCTTCACCATGATATTGATGATCGCTATCAGTTTCGGCGGTCCGAAAGTGAATCCAAAAGCATTCGAACTTGATGCAGACATGTTTAAAGTGAAACCTTCTACCCTGGTATTGATCATTATTACTTTATTAATGATCGCTGCCCTTTACGTTAAGTTCTGGTAGTTTAAATCATAATATTTAAAAAACCGGATACCTGCAGAGGTGTCCGGTTTTTTTTGTGCCTGAAATTCCTGGCCTCCTGTTAAATGTAAATTAAACTCAAGTTATTGTCACCTATTAATTCAGCTATTGTTAACAGGGCATTGAGTCGGCGTTCGTATATCAAAGTAATATATAAATGCCCTATGAAGGCCCTACAAAGGCCGTATGAACGCCCTGTAAACCTATACTTGTAGGCAAGTTGCCAAATAGCCATAGAAAAGGAAAAATATGACTAAATAAAAAAAGCCGCACCATGCTCAGCATGATGCGGCTTCCCTTAAAAATTATGATTTACTTCATCCCGATGCGCAGCACCGTAAACGAGTATGGTTTTAAATTAAGACTGATGTTCTTCTTTTGAATGGCTATACCCGATTCCTTCGGACTCACATATTGGGTCTGTGTAAAGGAGTTTTCAGCCAAAGGATCAGGATTATTAATAACAGTCATTGTTCCTTTATTAGCCAGCTTTGAAATGCCTTTTAGCGCAACATCTCTGGACTTGGTATCGCCAGTAACATTCACCACTTTAATGATCAGCTCTTTAGTTTTTTGGTCCATGACTGCAGAAGCATAGATCCCATCCTGACCAGCTATCACTTTATCTTCTTCTAAAATAGAAACCACATCGGTACCTTTATGAAGAGAATACAACTTTTGCACATAGTAATTAGGCGTACCATAAATGTTTAAGTTATCTATCCAGATCATATCAGGGGTCCATTGCCAGCCCTCAGCCTGCGCAAACAAAGGCGCATAAGAGGCCATTTGTACAACTGCAGCATTACGCTCCAGTCCGGTCATAAAAGCGGCCTCTGCCAAAGCAGCCTCCCAATTATTTTTACGTGGGCTTTTACCGCCACCACCAGTATGTGCCGCATATTCACCAGCAAACACCTTGGCGCCATTTCTGTCGTATTGGTCATAGCGACTCGCATTCTCCAAGAACCATGCAGGTGGACGGTAATAATGCTCATCAATGATATCTGCCTTTTGTTTTCTTAATTCAGTATTTAAAAAGTTAACACGCTCGCCATCAGGGTCAGTGCCCGAGCTGCTGATCAATTTCATGTCAGGGTATTTGGCTTTAATAGCAGCGGTAAATAAGGCAAGCCTTTCCAGGTACTGCGGTCCCCAGTTCTCATTTCCTATGCCCATCATTTTTAAGTTGAAAGGCTTGGGATGGCCCATTTCAGCCCTTACCTTACCCCAGGTGGTTTCTACACCGCCATTGGCAAATTCTACCAGGTCTAAGGCATCCTGAATATAAGGACCAAGGTCGTCAAGTTCCACCAGCTCTGCGGTATTGTACTGGCAAGACATGCCACAATTTAAAATTGGCACAGCAGCAGCGCCTATATCTTCTGCTAACTGAAAATATTCAAAGAAACCAAGACCAAAAGTCTGGAAATAATCTGGTGTAGAGCGATGTGCAAATTCGGTATTCCAACGGTTTACCTGCAGTTCGCGGTTTTCTACAGGGCCTACCGTTTTTTTCCATTGGTAGCGCGAAGAAAGCTCGTGCCCTTCCACAATACAGCCCCCGGGGAAACGGATAAAGCCGGGTTTCATATCTGCCAGAATCTTTACCATATCGCCACGAAGGCCACCTTTGCGGTTTTTCCAGGTATCACCGGGAAATAAAGAAACCATATCAAGGTCAATGGCACCCGTACCTTCAAACCATAAGTTAAACTTAGCTTTCAGCACCGTAGCATTGGCGCTAAATGTTACAGCCGCTTTTTTCCACTCCTCGGCACCAGCTTCAGGACTAACAACTGCCGTACCTAAAACCTGACCAGTGCTATCCAATAACTCAACATGAAGCTTTAAGCCTGGAGCAGCATTCCGGTATAAAACAGAAAAATCATAGGTCATATTTTTCTTTACCCCGATGCCTCTAAAGCCCTCATTTGTCAAACTGAGGCTTTCGCGCTTGCCACCTCTTGAATTGATGCGCAGGTAACGTGGGTTTTCTACGTTGCTGCCTTTGCGGTTTAACACCAGCACATCGCCCTC
>NZ_JAZQPU010000294.1:0-4981 GCF_045628745.1 Pedobacter sp. | reverse complement strand
GCATTGCAGCATTCGACAAAACAAAAGTATCTCCTTAAAAATGTTCGAGGGTATCAAACCGATAAATTAAGGGATCAAATGTTCAAAAATCATCATGAAGTTGGCGGATGAAGAAAAACAGCGCTCCATACCGAACTTGGGGAACAATTTGTTGCATCATTATAGAAACTGACGGTCTTCAACTTGGAAGAGCTATATGGTTTTGAAAACAAAAATTTTTCAAAATGAAAGAGCACATTAAAGAGCTATTAGGACGTTACCAGGATAGCGAAGAATTACAAGAAGAGGCCGCTTTTAGGGTTTTGTTTGGTTGTGAAGACATTCATGAGATTGCGAGATCTTAAGCGTCCCAAGCACCTACTATAGCAGCACAGGACATGCGGCCACATGCTTGTCGGCTTTGGGTGAGTCCACGGTGAGTCCACCATGAGTCCACGGTGAGTCCACGTTTACCCAAACAAAGGGTGGACTGAGGGTGGACTCACCGTGGATCGGATGCGCTGTCATCATAACGTGTCTACAATCCATCATTTAACAGACCAATTCCTCCCGCTTGAATCACTGCAGATCTCTCTTCTATGCCGTATTATTTTTTTAGTACAACGATCAACTATAAGCTGCGTTAATAAAAATTAGGTTATATTTATTATTGCAAGGACTCTTCATTCGCCCATTATAAAAATCGTTTGATACTTAAGATCTTTCTTGCTCTTTTTTCTTGCTCTTTTTCTTGCCTGCTGCTTTTTTTTAATAAAATGATATGATCCAATTAAACTCTCCTCCGCTAAGCACATTTAAAATAGACCAGCAATCCCTTAAAGACCTGAATATATTTTCGGGCACATCTGGTTCAGTTTTCAATATATTTAAGGCGACACGAACTATTGGGGGCAGAGAAAAACTTAGAGAAATGATGGATAGTCCTTCCTCAAACATCAATGTGCTCTCTCAAAGAAAAGATGCCATAAAGTATTTCCATGACCAACAGCTTGAAATAGAACTCAAAAATGAGCAATTGGATCTGATAGCTTATTATTTGAAATTTACGAAAAGGTACTCCAGAAACAACCTCCTGGATGCTGTCGTTGATTTCATCAAATCGAGGTCAACCAATGATTATTACATCATTAAGACTGGTATTAAAGGTTTAATAGCGCTTGTACAATACATCCAAACTTTTCTGGACAACTCTTTAGGAGGCGATATTCCACCCTACTTAACAGAACTTTCAGCGGGTATTCATGAAATTATTGACTCTAAAAATCTAAAACACCTCCTTAAGCTCAACAGTAAAAAACTTAATTTTTACCAGATTAATCGTCTTGACTATTTATGCAGAGGCAAGGAAAGAAAAAAGCTTAAAGCGTTGCTTGAACTGATCTATGAGTTTGATGTTTTTGAAACTGTTGCCCGGGTGGCAGTTGAAAAAGATTTGTGTTTTCCTGAATATATAGCCTCAACAGAAATGTATATAGCAATAAGTGGACTAGCACATCCAAAATTAGCCCATCCGGTGACTAATGATCTCACTTTAAAGAACGAAAAGAATATGGTTTTACTAACGGGATCTAACATGGCGGGAAAATCTTCTTTTCTCAAGTCTTTAGGTATAGCACTCTATTTATCGCATATTGGGTTTCCAGTTTTTGCTAAAAAAATGGAAACTACTATTTTTAATGGATTAATTACGACCATTAACCTGCCCGATGATATTAATAATGGACTAAGCCACTATTTAAGCGAAGTGAAGAGGCTTAAAGAAGCGGCTAGCAGTTTATTGGAGCAGGAAAACATGTTTATCATGTTTGATGAGTTATTTAGAGGGACAAATGTAAAAGATGCTTTCGATGCCTCTTTAGCGGTTATTTCGGAACTGTCTAAGGTTAAAAACTCTGTTTTCTTTATCTCCACGCATATTGTGGAATTAGCAGAAAAGTTAGAAAACTTCAATAACATTTCCTATAAATATATGGAAACCCTGCTAGAGGAAGAAAAGCCAATATTTACATACAAATTAAGAGAAGGCGTAGCTCAGGAACGTGTGGGGATGTACATTATTAAGAATGAAGGTTTATTGGAAATGATCAAACAGGCATATCATGTCCAGCAGGTCAAATTAAAGCAACACACCTGATGAAAAACCACCTTGGCTCCTGAACAGGTAGCAGAAAAATTAGTAAGGCATAGTGAAGCGCTTGGTGGTGTTGACCGGTTTGCCTTCCAGATGGATAATGCCGGATTGACACATTCGCAATTGATGAACCCTATTGAACTTATAGGTTCTAAGGTTATTGCCTTTGGTAGTTCTCAGACCCAACCACTTGCTTAATGCTCTATCTTAAATATAAAGGGTGAAGCAGTCATGTATTTCCCACCTTGCGATGTTGTAAACAGGTATGTAGGCTTGCCATCTTTGAGTAGTATTTGCGGTCGTTCAAACCTGCCATATTTTCTCAGGTGCGGCGCTGGAGGCGGCTGATTAATGTAATGTGGCGCGTCGTAATAAGCAATTTCGGGTTTGCTCCATTTAGTGCCATTTTTAGAATTCATAAGCAAGCCATATTCATGGTTATAAACGCCCATATCTCTGCAGATCATGTTTAGGCTGTTATTTTCTGTCCATATAAATGCATCTTCCATTTGGGCATTATCGCCCTTCCCACTAAAATCAATAACAGGGTTTCCACTGTATTTTATGTAAGGACCTTCGGGCTGATCAGCGATGGCAAGACCATATTTACGGTTTCCCCTGATGGTTGGATGTTTAGATTCCTGATATTCCTTGCTATTCCATGATTTATAAAACAGCAGGTATTTGCCGTCATGCTTAACGACTGCAGGATTGGTGGTGCAATGGTCATCCCATGCACCGGTATCGCCGGGAAGAAGTAAAGGCTCGTCAGGTCGAGCCCATGGTCCATTTAATGAAGGCGCTGTAGCCAGTCCAATACGCTTGGTATCGGTTTTGCCATTAGAAGTTCCCATAAAGAACAGGAAATATTTACCATCCAGCTCGGTGATAAATGGATTGTGACAAGTTGTTGCATCCCAGAAACCCAGTCCCCGAGGTGCTAAAATAGTCTCGACATATTTAAATTCAGACTCAGGGGTATCTGCTATCGCATGACAAATTTCACAGCCGTTCAACCAGCCTCCCATTCCTTTTTTAGCCACCCACCTTGAAAAGAAGAGGTGAACTTTACCATCAGGGCCATAAATTGGACTATTGCACCATACATAATAACCTTCCATCTCCAGGGCACGGCCCACAGGTTTAAGCTTTTTGGCAAATGCTGATACTTTGCCGGTATCCAAGCCTGCTGCAAAACTGAATTCCGGCATCAATAGCAGCGCAGAGGCTAATACACTATTTTGAATAAAATCTCTACGTTTTATCATGTTGGGCTGTTTCACAATTCGGCTAATGAGCGTTAATTAATTAGGTTTCATATTATGATTAGCAATATAGGCCTTTCGGGTAGCTTTTTAATAAAAAATAAGTCAATTTATGGCATGTTCAGCATGCAGCGTATGAAGCTCAAAATTTTCAAGCAGCTTAGATTTGCGCCTACACCTGGGCGCCAGTTTCGCTGTATGCAAACAAAGGGGAATAAAGTACTGTTTATTTCCTACACTAATAAAATTTATATGATGAGCGTAATCCCAGGCATAGAAAAGCTAAGCACCTTATTAGAGGCAGATCAATTAACAAAATTGGAAAAAGCCGCAGAGAGACATCAAACACAGTCAAATATTACCTTTTCTATTCTCACCCTAACAGAAAATACTCTCCATATAGAAACTACACAATCAGAAAACCGCTCGGGTAAATATGCCAGCGAGGCTACGCTGGTTAAAAGAACACATGAAGTATTTGACAAATGGCTGCCAAATTTCGATATCCAGATCAGCGCTGCACCATTTCTACCCTCTCCTACCAGCGTAGTGAATACTGCATGGCTGGAAAGAAAGATGTTAGAAAAAGGTGTGAGGATTAAACAAATTGCCTTTGAAACAGGCATCGACAGGGAAAGTATTGCCGAATGGATTTCAGGAAAAAGATCCATGAGTCAGCTTGTAAAAGCAATGTTTTATTTTTATTTGAGCAAGTAAAATTATATATAGCTATGCGCTCATGCACGATTAAATGAGCTCCTATTCTTAGGTTCCCCTAAATATTTATATTTTACTACTCACACATCATTCCGCGATTCCTTTAGAATCTGGTATATAAAGCTACCTGAACTATATGATTCCTGGTATTGTTAGTTTTACCGTTGATGGATTGGTTCATGTAACCAGCTTCTAAATCGACCTTGGGGCTAATGCGGTATCCCGCAGCGCCATAAACCCGGTTCTGGTCAAACAAACTGCCATTGAGCTCCTCTTTATTTTGAACATTCAAAAACACCTCATTTTGAAGTGCTACAAATACACCTTTTTCGAAGCTGCCGTTAACTTTGTTCAAAGGAGCCATCAACCTTAAAAAGTAGCGTGCACGTTGCGAAAAAAGATCATCTGCACCCTGCCGCTCCATAAATCTTTGTTCCAATCGAAACCTATGGCTCACATTGATAAAACTGAGTTTATGTTTATAAATATACTGCTCCCAAATCCTGTTTTCAACCAGGGTATTGTTAGGATGTCCAGCTGACTTTACAAACGTTGGTGAATATAAGTAGCCTAACGTAACATCACTGCTTTTATTGATATAATAGGTAATACCAGGTCTGACCAATAGATTTTTTACGCCATCCCAATTGTCTTGAGATCGAAGTTGGACATCAAAATGCATCCCCCACTTGTCGTTGAACTTTGTACTGTTCATTAAAAAAAGCCAGCCAGAATTTTGGTCAACAGTTTGGGCTTTGATCGCAAAACTCATGGCAAAAAAAGCCAGGCACATCAGTAAATACTTACGCATATCGGTTTTTAATTTTCCTGCAATTTATCATTTTTCTAAAAAAGCCGACATTGTGCA
>NZ_JAZQPU010000293.1:0-12165 GCF_045628745.1 Pedobacter sp. | reverse complement strand
ATATATATAAAAGTACACAAAGATGAATGACCGGCCATATATAATTTGTCTAATGATGACCTCAGTAGACGGAAAGATACTCGGAGAGAAATGGGGTGATAGCCCGGAGATGATGATTTTGAAAAACAAGTTTGAGGAGATCCATAACCAGGTAGGGATCAATGCATGGATAGTTGGCCGCACTACCATGGAAAAGGACTTTACAGACTTTGCAAAGCCTATTTTGAAAAAAGGCAATGATAAGATTGATCGGAGTGATTTTGTGGCAGCCTCTAACTCACAGTCATTTGCAATTGCTCTTGATGGTAAAGGTAAATTAGGATGGGAAAGCGCTGAAATGGAAGGCGATCATGTAATCACAATACTAACCGAAGGAGTTGAAGATGCCTATCTGGCACATTTAAGAGACATTGGTGTATCATATATTTTTGCTGGTGTAGCTGAAATCCATTTAAAAACTGCACTTAAGAAGTTACGTCATCTATTTGGCATTGAAAAGTTAATGTTAGAGGGTGGGGCGCGCATTAATGGAAGTTTCTTGAATGAGGAATTGATCGACGAACTTTATCAATTGCTTTTACCCATTGCAGATGGCACGATAGGAACTTCTACCCTCTTTGAAATTGATGACTCCATAAAAAAGAAGGGTGCTACACTTTTAAAGCTCGAAAATGTGAAGCAAATTGAAGATGACGTTCTATGGCTCACCTACAAATTTAAATACTAATATTTGTCAATAGCTGCATTAACCGACTTAGGAAAGCCTCTGGTAATGGCTTTTCTTTTTGCGATGGTTTTGATCTGTTAGAAAGTTACAGCAAAACCTGATGTACTCGCTGTAACAACTTTGTATAAATACAAACGGACTTGTAATGTTTAAAATAAAAGCCGATTTTGCAGCCTCATGCAAGATTTTTCTCTATATTTTGAATTAGGCTGGAAACATATTTTAGACTGGCGTGGCTACGACCATATTCTTTTTGTGATGGTATTATGTGGCAGTTACAGCCTCGTAGAATGGAAAAAAGTATTGATACTAGTGACCGCTTTCACCGTTGGTCACAGCATTACTTTGGCCTTAAGTGTTTTAGATTTTATACAGGTCAACATGGCATTGGTAGAATTTTTAATTCCTGTAACCATTGTTATTACTGCCGCTGCCAATATTTTAAGCAAAAATGCCGTCAGTAAGGCCGTGAATTTGAAATATTTGCTAGCGCTATTTTTCGGACTCATTCATGGAATGGGTTTCTCCAATTACCTGAAAACCCTGTTGGGTACCAGCAATAGCATTATAGGTGAGTTGTTTGCTTTTAACATTGGCTTAGAGTTCGGCCAGCTGTTAATTGTGGCCGGTACGCTTGCCTTATCGGCCATTTTAATTGGCCTGTTAAAAGTTAAAAAATGGGATTGGAATTTCTTTCTGTCCTCTGCTATTTTTGGAATCTCTTTGGTGATGGCGCTAGAGCGTTTACCAGACGCCTTTTAAAACAAACCTATTTGCCCCTTATCGTCAATATCAACATCATCAGGATTTGTGATTTCCAGGGTGATGTCTTTTTGCTTTTTGGCTGGCTGAGCTTCCTTTTTTGTTGTAGGTTTTTCTTCTCCTTCAGGTTTTTCCTTAGCTTCAGTTTGTGTCTTTAGTTCATGTTGTTCTTTTGTTTCCGACTGTTCCTTTGTTTCCGACTGTTCCTTTGTTACAGGCTTTACTGCCGCAGGTTTCACATCTGTTTTGAATAAAGGCTTACGCTTAGGTTTAACCTCATCAGTAACAGGTTTTTCAGTTTCTGGTGCAGCTTGAGGCACAATAGCAGCATTTTCAAGAGACTCAACAGCAGGAACTTCGGATTGCGGCCTGGTAAACCTTAATTTTGGCCTTTGCGGAGCTGACGTTTGTACTT
This sequence comes from Pedobacter sp., assembly GCF_045628745.1. Lineage (GTDB taxonomy): Bacteria > Bacteroidota > Bacteroidia > Sphingobacteriales > Sphingobacteriaceae > Pedobacter. Next base: position 10,261 of record NZ_JAZQPU010000293.1, on the reverse strand, counting down.
CTTCCTCTTTTGAAGGTACTGCTGGTTCCACTGCCTTAGGTGCGGCCTCTTCAGTTGCTTCTACAGCATCACTATCAGCAGCCTCGTTATCATCACTATCCTCCTGCAGAGACCTTTCTTCCTCAGTGCTTTCAGACTGATCAGTTGTTTCAGTTTCACCTGCGGTTTCTGGCTCTTCCATTGTTTCTGTATGTGCAGGCGTCACATCATCTTTTAGTTCTACCTCTTCCTGGTTGCTGATAGACATAGATTTAACATCGTGCTGACTTAACCTGTTTCCATTTGCACGGATTCCTTTCAGGTCAATAAAATCTGCCAGCATTATCTCCAGCGTTTCTGGTATCTGGCTTTTTCCTTTGCGTACATCAACAGTCAGTTTAGCATCCGGATTTCCTGTTAAATAGATGAATTTAGATCCTGTCTCTTCACTAATCAAGCTGAGCTTTTTACCGACGCCAATACCCTCAAACACAAATCTTTTGATGAAGTAGTTTTTAGCTTTACCCTCATAGTGTACCACAGCGAAAGGCTTTTCGGGGTTATATTTTTCAATCAGGATAAGATCAGCATCGAAGTGATTGCTCAGTTCAAACGTACTCAACTCATACCAGCCCTCTTTATGGACTTGCAGAATTTTATCATCGCCATCAAACTCACCAAGGTATTTTCCACGGCCATCTACATTTAACCGGCGCAATAACTCATCGTACCATATTTTCAAACCCGACAAAGTAGAAACACCTTTACTTTTCAGCAGGATTTTCTTGATTGGATATTTCGAAACGATATTACCTTGCGAAGCACGCCCTTTAATGGCAATTTCAGCGAAGTCTATATCGAAGTTGAGTTTCTTTAATTTGGTATGCGGTTTAAGCTGTACGTTCACAATTTCGGCCTCCCCATTAGGGTTAGCCGTAAAATAGAGGATTTTACTTCCTTTACTCCCTTTAGTCAGGTCATATTCCTTATCGCGGGTAATGCCCATTACGGCAAAACGTTTGATATAAGATACGCCACTGGCACCGTCTTTATAAATTACATTATATATAGTCCTGTCATCACCTTTCTTGAAAACCGCAGCATGAATAATGCCCTTGCCCACAAAAGTTTTATCAGCCACTTTGGTGATGGTACATTTACCATCTTCACGGAACACAATAATCTCGTCTAGGTCAGAACAATCAGCAATAAACTCATCTTTACGTAAGCCTGTACCAATAAAACCATCCTCGCGGTTTAAATAGATTTTAACATTAGCCAAAGCAACTTTCGACGCCTCTACCCTATCAAAAAGCCTGATTTCTGTTTTCCGTTCACGGCCTTTACCATATTTATCTTTTAACTTCTGGAACCAGGCAATGGCATAATCGGTGAGGTGGCGAAGGTGATTTTTGATGACTTTAATTTCATCTTCAAGCGATTTCATTTGCTCATCCGCTTTTTTAACATCAAAGCGGGTAATGCTGCTCATTGGCTTATCAATAAGCTTCTTGAAATCTTCGGGCATAATATCCCGGTAAAATTTATCCTTAAAAGGCTCAAATAAGGCATACAACACCGTAACGACACCTTCAAAATTTGCTGATGTTTCGTAACCGTGGTCTTTATACATGCCCTCTTGAATAAAGATGCGCAAGAGCGAGCTAAAGAAAATCTTTTCTTCAAGTTCACTCAGTCGGATTTCAAGTTCCTGCTTTAATAAGGCTTTGGTGTTTTTTGTATTCTCAATCAAGATGTCATTTACCGTCAGAAACTGAGGTTTATCATTCTTGATGATACATGTATTTGGAGAGATAGAAACCTCGCAGGAAGTAAAGGCATAAAGTGCGTCTATCGTTACATCAGGAGATATACCCGGTGCAAGCTGAATGACGATCTCTACATGCTGCGCAGTATTATCTTCAATTTTTTTGATTTTGATTTTCCCCTTATCGTTGGCAGCTAAAATACTGTCAATGACCGAGCCCGTTGTTGTACTGTAGGGAATCTCTGTGATGACTAAGGTTTTCTTGTCTTTTTCGGTAATTTTAGCCCTCACGCGGACCTTTCCACCACGCATCCCTTCATTGTAGGCAGAGAAATCTGCCATACCACCGGTAAAGAAATCAGGAAGGATGTTAGGCCTTACCCCTTTTAAAGCTTCGATAGAAGCATCTAAAAGCTCATTGAAGTTGTGGGGCATTACCTTAGTGGCTAAACCAACGGCAATACCTTCAGCACCTTGGGCAAGAAGTAATGGAAATTTAACAGGCAAGGTAATGGGCTCGTTGTTACGGCCATCATAACTCAGCTGCCAAACCGTAGTGTCGGCATTGAAAACAACATCATTGGCAAATTTTGACAACCGCGCCTCGATATAACGGGCAGCAGCAGCACTATCACCAGTAATAGGATCACCCCAGTTACCCTGACAATCGATCAGCAAGTCTTTTTGACCAATCTGCACCATGGCATCACCAATGGAAGCATCACCATGGGGGTGGTACTTCATGGTATTTCCAATTACATTGGCTGCTTTATTGAAACGTCCATCGTCCATTTCTTTTAATGAATGCAGAATCCGGCGTTGCACGGGTTTCAGTCCGTCATTGATATGGGGAACTGCACGATCCAGGATTACATAAGAAGCATAATCGAGGAACCAGTTTTCATATAGCCCGGTAATAGGGATTATGGTGTGCTTATTTTCTCCGTTTACGTTTTCTTGTCCTTCGTCGTTCATTAAATATATTGATGATATGGTCCTAAAAAAGCAATTCTTGCTATAAATAATAGTGCTGATATGAAAAATTCAGCACAGAAGTACTACACACTTCCGGGTGCGGCAAAGATATGAAAAAATGAGTAAAATCAGACAGCTAAACGGTCCTCAAAAAATGCAAAAGGAAGTAAACTTTTAACACCTTTTAATTTCAGTACCTTACCGTTCAGGCAATAAAACAAAACCTCTATTTCTTTTTTCTGGCGCAGTTCTACTTCAGCCATCACCTGCAGGCAGGCGCCACAAGAAGTAACAGGGTTAATAATGGTGAAATTTTCAGTGTGTGCGGTGATGGCCATGCTTTCTACTTCCGCATCCGGATAGGTTACACCAATGGTAAACAAGGCTACTCTTTCGGCACATAATCCAGATGGATAGGCTACATTTTCCTGGTTACTACCAAATACCACCTGTCCATTATTTAATCGGATAGCGGTACCCACTTTAAAGTTAGAATAAGGAGAATAAGAGCTTTTCAATGCCTCCTCTGCCTGAATGCACAGGGCTTTATCAGCATCGTTTAATTGTTCTAAACCTGTATAAGATTCATAATTGATGGTTAAATCCAATCTATTCATAGATAAACATACATATTTTAAGTGAATTGCAAAAGCATTGGGAATTTAAGCCCTATAGTTAATAAAAGCAATAGGAATTTAATTACACAACAATTAAATCGCTTGATTATTTAGCAATTGAAGTTTTTGTTTCCTCCTCAATTAACAAATGGAGCAAGAAATTCCTTTTACAATTTCATGTTCTTAATCACCCCGCAAATATTAACCCAAATTATCGGCAGAAAGTGTAACCGATTATATCAATGCAATAGCAGATGAACAAAAGCAGAACCAAAAATGTGGGGACCGAGTATCATTGGCTTTAGCAGCTATCATTATAAGTATGCCAGCGGGCATGAAGGGATTGCCCCACTAATCGGCTTTTCACCACGTAAAGCGGCTATTTCGCTTTATGTTTTCACCGGATTAGAGGAGCACCAACAGTTGTTAACAAGGTTGGGGAAATTTAAAATGGGTAAGGCTTGTGTGTATATCAATAAGTTGTCTGACATCAGTGAGGAGAAACTCAGCATGTTGATGAGTGCGACAATTAAATATCTTAAGGAAAGGTATGACGAGTAGGTGATTTTCTTAGTTAAAAATCAATTACGGGTACTCTATTACTAAAAGAAACAGGAGCTGTAATTGCGTTGATTAATTCCTTTCTGAATGCTGTCTTTTCTACATAGACCATACCATATTGACTAAACCAAGGATTAGGACCACTTGCAATCAATTTAAAACCATCCTCTCTTAGTTTCACCAGAAGGTAATAATAGGCAACTTTACTGGCATTATCTACTGTATGAAATAAGCTTAGACTATCAAAAAAACCATTTATTGCTATGCCAATAACACCTCCAACCAGGTTATTGTTAATATAGGTTTCTATGCTATGAACATGTCCCATTCGGTGAAGCTCGGTTGCTACTTCAATATATTCAGGGGTAATCCATGTTTTCGTTTTACCTCCTCTAGGTGCAGCACACCCCCTGATGGCGGCATTAAAATTTGTATTTATCCTGATCTCAAATCGTTCACTTTCAGCCTTTAGTTTTTCTTTCTTTAATTTACGCCATAAATCTTTTTGGATTTTAAAGTTATCTAAGGGTATAATTCCTCTAACTTCCGGATCATGCCATTCTATAAATTCCGGGTTATTCTTATTTGGTAAAGGATAACTCCCTTTCAAATGCCCCTGTAAAAGTATAAATGGAGACAATTCACTTTGACCATATGACCAAAGTAAGGCCTTTTCTTTACCTCCCGATACTTTAGATAATATGGTATAAGTGGTTTTTTGCAGAAAAATTTTTGTTAATTGTCTAAATTCATCAGAAAAGAACATAGATGTTTTCTTTTTTATATCCTCCATGGTTTAATAATTTAAATGATATAGTAATATTACAGCATAACAATTACTTAGAGTAATTTATTTTGAAGAATTATAATTTCATTTTTCAATGTAAAACACTGATAAATATCATCTTATATCGAAAGCCTTTACTGCACTTTTAAATTCATTATTCTTTAAGTTCTTCTAAAATTTAGTAAATTTAAGAAGTAAATCAGGGCATAATTTCCAATTTCAAGGACTTGTTATTTAACCATTAAGATCATGTTTAAGTACGCCAAAACATTCAGCAGTTTCTCGGTTAACGACCTGCAAACTGCAAAAGAATTTTATAGTAATACACTTGGTTTAGAAATCACTGATGACCCTATGGGGGTATTAGCGCTCAACCTGGGTGGACAGAAAATCATTATCTATCCAAAAGATAACCACGAGCCCGCAACTTTTACCGTGCTCAATTTCATGGTTCCACATATTGAAACAACGGTGAACGAACTGAGAAGTGCAGGTGTCACATTTGAACAATACGATGTTGAAGGATTGAAAACAGACGAAAATGGAATATCAAGAGGCATCGGGGCTCCAACAATTTCCTGGTTTAAAGATCCGGCAGGTAACATTCTTTCCATCATCGAAATTGAAAGCAAAATTTCGTAAACAGCACAAAACAAATATTTATAAACCACCAAGGTTCAGCTTATGGTGAGGCTTTATCATAACCTTCCAAATACAACCGTTAATACTCGTCTAAGTTTTAAGGATGTTTTTTAAACATTAAACTTAAAATGTGCTCTTAAATATGTCCAAATGGCATGGTTTTAGTTCAATAAAATTTGGTTTTCACCTTTTAAATTTCATCACTTGAATAAATATATACGTAAAAGTTTGAAGGTTATTCTATGGGTAATCTCTATCATTATCCTTTTGGTAGTGATGGCAGCACTGTCTTTGAATATACCCGCCGTTCAGAACTTCGTTAAAAATAAGGCTGTAAATTACCTTAAAGATAAAACACACACGGAAGTAAGGTTGGAAAGTATCAAAATCGCTTTCCCAAAAGATGTTGTGCTCAACAATTTTTACATCGAAGATTTAAAAAAAGACACCCTTTTATATGCACACAAACTGGCTGTAGATATCAGTTTGTTTAAATTATTGAGCAACAAGGTAGAGATTAACAATATAGAATTAGAAAAAGTGAGGGCCAATGTAACCAGGATTGACCCGGATACCACCTTTAACTTTTCCTTTTTAGTAGACGCTTTTATGTCTGAGGAAAAGAAACCTGAAGAAAAAGTTGCTGCCGATACCACCTCTACTTTAAAGTTTTCTCTGGATAAAATATCTTTGAAAGACATAGGTATCGTTTATCACGATGATGTTGCAGGAAATGACATGCGTTTACGCCTTGGTGATTTCAATGCCAAAATCAAGGACTTTGACCTCGACAAACAACATTACGTCATCACCGATCTTAACCTCATCAATACAGCTGTAAGTTACCTGCAGCAAAAACCTTTAACCCAATTACAGGCTCAACTGGAGAAAAGCGTAGATACCACACAAACGGAAACTGGCAAATTGCCTTTGGTAGAAATTCAGAATTTCGCTTTTAATAATGTGCAGGTTAATTTCAACGATCGGCTTTCGCAAACTGATGCCCGGGTAGATTTAAATAAAATTGCCTTAACAAAACTCTTTATTGACCTCACCAATAATAATTATAAGTTAGCAGATGCCAATCTAAACAACACTAAAATAAAATTTACCAGTGCTGCTAACAGTACTAAAGCAGATTTAGACTTAAGGGAATTCTCCTTTACGCAATTGCAGGCAGATCTTAAAAATGGCAAATACAGTGTTGGTGATGCCGTACTGAACAAATCTAACGTTCTTTTTGCCTTTAAACCTGCTCCTGCTCAAAGTACGAAAACTACAGATACCGTTGCTAAGGCCGCTCCTTTAAATTTATTGTTGAATAGCCTGAGCCTTGCCGATAATGTGGTGCAGTTTGATAACCTGGCGGCGAAGCCTGTAAAAGGGATGGACTTCAATCACCTGAAATTTAATACCCTTGGTTTAACAGCCACCGGCATTGCTTACAGTGACACCGCTATTAAAGTTAAGGTAAACAGCGGAAAGTTGAAAGAGAAAAGTGGCTTTACCTTAACCGATTTAAAAGGTGATGTAGTCTACTCAGACAAACTTGTTAAAGTGAATAATTTACGTATTAAAACACCAAACACGAGTATAGAAAACAATACGCAGCTGAATTACACTTCTATGGATGACTTGACAAAACATCCTGAGAAAGTGAAGATTTTTATGGAGGTTAAAAACACCACTATTGGATTAAGGGATGCTGCTTATTTCAGTGATGCTGTGCCAGCAAATTATAGAAATGAAAAAATAAAAGTGAACGCTGTTGCCCAAGGTTACATGAACAACCTGGTGATTCCTAAACTGCAGGTTACAGGATTAAAAAACACCCATATTGATGTGAGTGGAACGGCTAAAGGTTTGCCAGATGTAGACAAAACCTTCCTTGACCTCAACATCAAGAGATTTTCGATGACCAAAGCAGATCTTTTGGTGGTCATTCCTAAAAACACACTCCCAAGCAATATTACCCTTCCTAATGCCATCAATGCAAATGGTAAATTCAAAGGCTCTTTAACCAATTTCAATACCGGCTTTAACATTAATACAGACATGGGTTCTGCAAAGCTGCTAGCCAGTATGAAAGGTGCTAAAGGAAGGGAAAATTACAATGCCAACATCAACCTGAACAACTTTAACATGGGCCGTTTGTTGCAAATGGATTCTGTTCTGGGCAGGCTAACTTTAACGGCACAAGTAAAAGGAACAGGGCTTGACATGAAGAAAGCCAATGCCAGCCTGAATGCTAAAGTTATCAGTGCTCAATACAATAAATATACTTATAAAAACTTACTCCTTAGTGGAAGTTATGCCGCCCAGCAGCTGAACGTTAAAAGTAGCATGGCAGATACCAATGCCAACTTTAACTTAAAGGCTTTTGTAAATATGGCGGGCAAATATCCTGCTGTTAAAGGCGATATTGACTTGAAACAGGTAGACTTGCAAAAGTTAAATTTCAGTCCTACAGAATTTAAACTCGCTGGTCGCATCAATGCTGACATCGCAAGTGCCGATGCTGACTACCTGAATGGTGATGTACAAATTCATGGACTGCAGATAGTAAAGGATGCACAGCGTTTTAATGTGGACACCATTATGCTTCATGCAGAAGCAAGTGAAACGAAAACCTTGTTGACGCTGAGGTCTGAAATTCTTCGTGCCCGTGTTGATGGCCAGTACCAGTTATCAAATCTGGCCCCTGCCATGATCAACCAGATCAATAAGTATTACCAGTTTGGCGAGGTGACCAAAATCCCTGATCAACGTTTCCGCTTCTTTGTTAACTTTTACAATCCCGCGTTTTTACAAAACCTGATACCGGAGTTAACCACCTTCGCTCCTTCAAGAATGAGTGGTTTGTTAGACACCCAAAAAGATAGCCTGGTGATGAACGCTTCGTTTCCAAGGGTAGTTTATGGAACATATAAAGTAGACAGTACCCGTTTAACGGTTAACAATGATAACCAGAAACTAAATTATAAATTAACCGTCAAGAACGTTCAAAGCCCTTCTATTTCACTCTTCAATTCTGAAATAAGCGGCGATGCAATCAACAATGTGCTGGGCTTAAATATATTTTTGAGGGATAGCAAACGCACTGACAGGTATGTGCTGGGTGGAAAGTTCGAATCTATAGCCAAAGATTTCCGTTTTAGCTTTGATCCCGACAAACTATTATTGAATTATGAAAAATGGGCAGTGAGTCCTGAAAACTACATTCAATTTGGGCAGTCGGGCATCCTGGCGAATCAATTTAACCTGAGTAATAATGGGCAAATGTTGTCTGTGAACAGTCTGGAAAACACGCCGAATGCACCGCTGAAGGTTGAATTTAAAGACTTCAGGATTGAAACGCTTACTAGTATTGCTGAGGCCGACAGTGCTCTTGCTGGCGGCGCTATCAATGGTACAGTGAACGTTAAAGACCTGGCTGCGTCGCCTAAGTTTGAAGCTAACCTTACCGTAGATGAGCTTCGCTACCAGAAAGACATGTTGGGTACTTTACGGATAGCGGTCAACAACAACACAGCTGATGCTTTTGAGACCAACATTGCCTTAACCGGGGTACATGAATTCAGGGCAAATGGTTTCTATTATGCTGCACCAAAAAGTGCCTTAGACCTAAAGGTTAATATTGATAAGATTGATTTAAGTGCTGTAGAAAGTTTGTCCATGGGACAAATCCGTGAGGGTTCTGGTACTGTAACTGGTGAGTTTAACATTACTGGTGCTTTAGCCGCACCGAAGGTTCTAGGAGAGCTGAAGTTTAACCAGGCAGCGTTTAATGTGGCTTATGCTAACTCCTATTTCAGAATGCCAAATGAAACGATCACCTTTAATGAAAAAGGTGTTAATTTCAACAATTTTACCATCATTGATTCGCTAAACCAGAAAGCAACCATTAACGGTGGAATTTTAACTTCGAATTACCAGGATTTTAAATTCAACCTGGATCTAAAAACCAATAATTTCAGGGTGTTAAATTCTACTGCAACTGATAATGAGATGATTTATGGCACCATGTTTTTAACCAGTACCATTAAAGTTCGTGGCGACCTTAACCAACCTGATGTGAATATGGATATTAAGGTGGAAGATAAAACCAAGTTTTTCTTTGCTATGCCTCCTACCGATCCTTCGGTCATTAGTCAGGAAGGCATTGTTCAATATATCGATGCTGATGTTGCGCCTTACAATGGCATGAAAGCGCTTAGCGTTGAAGATTCCATCAGTAAGGCACCTGTAAAAGGCATGAATCTTAGTGCAACCATTAATATTGACCCAAAGGCAGAATTAAATGTGGTGGTAGATCCTGAAAATGGCGATGCACTGATGGTGAGAGGACAAGCCACTTTAACCGCAACCATGGATCCAAGTGGAAAAGTCAGCTTAACAGGCGCTTATGAAGTTTCTGATGGTTCATACAACCTTTCTGTGGGCCCTATGGGTAAGAAACAATTTAAACTGGTTCAGGGAAGTGAAATTATATGGACGGGAGAACCAATGTCGGCTAACGTTGACCTGACAGCCCTTTATGAGGTAAACGCCGCCCCTATTGACTTATTAGCCAACCAGGCCAATGCTGAAGGTGAGGGTACAAGAAATACTTATAAAACAAAATTACCCTTCCAGGTTTATTTATCCATGACCGGAGAGTTGATGAAACCAATTATTAAATTCAGGTTAGACCTGCCAGAAAATGAACGTGGTGCAATAGATGGTCAAGTTTATACGAAGCTGCTGCAGATAAATACAGACGAAGGTGAACTGAATAAACAAGTGTTTTCATTGTTAGCTTTAAACCGCTTCATGGCCGATAATCCTTTCCAAAGTCTAGCTGGAGGCGGTGGTGGTGTTTCAACACTTGCACGCTCTAGTGTAAGTAAATTATTAACAGAACAGCTTAACAATTTAGCATCAGACCTGATC
>NZ_JAZQPU010000292.1:0-5064 GCF_045628745.1 Pedobacter sp. | reverse complement strand
GTAAGGTTGTAAGATGCCGGAATACCTGTACCACCTGTAGTTTGGGCATAAACAGCAGAATAACTCCAAGTTTGATAACCAGAGTAATTAGCCACACCATTTGCGTTTCCAATAATACCATAACTTGCACGTACTTTAAGGTCATTTAACCAGTTTGAAGTATTTTTCATAAATTCTTCACCAGAAATTCTCCATCCTGCACCCAGTGACCAGAAAGTTCCCCATCTGTTTTCAGGTAACTTAAATTTTGAAGACCCATCGCGACGAACTGAACCTTGTAAAAAATACCTGTTATCATAGTTATAGTTAGCTCTGGCAAAATAACTCTCCATATTACGAATGTCTATGGTGCCACCAGGATTAGTGAAAGTTCCGCCGTCATATCTTCCTACAAAGTTAGCATAACTTAAAAATTCAGGAATAAGTTCATAAGATGATCTATAGTTTAAGCCTTCAGCTCTGTATGAATCATATTCATGTCCTAATAAACCTTCAATGCTATGCTTGCCTATAGTTTTATTATAGTTCAATAACTGCTGTGCATTCAAGATCGCTACATTACTAAATACTTTTCCAAAAGCCCCAACACCTTGTGCCTGTCCCGTTTCACTGTTCCAGTAACGTGTACGAACCTCATTAAATCTATCATAGGAGAAATTAGAGGTAAAAGTTATATCATCATGAAGTTTAATTTGCGCGTAAGTTCTTGTATTTAAATCTCCCGACTCTCTATTGTCCGTGTCCATATCAAGAACTTTCAATAAATTAGCATTGCTATAGGCAGAAGAAGTTAAACCAAGTGGTGAATAAGTATCACCTGCAAGAACATGCACTTTTTTCTCGCCATTTTCATATACATAATTGCCATCCTTATCGTGTGCATAAAGCTGAATAAGTTGATTTTGACCATTTATGTATCTAAAAACATTTGAAGCAGCACTTCCTGGATTACGGCCAAAACGAGTAGATGGCGATTGCGTATTACGTACACCATACATCACGTTTGTTCCCATTTTTAACCAGTCAAAAACCTGTGCATTAATATTTGCTCTTCCATTAATACGCGAAAATTTTGAGCCTCTTATATAAGATGGATCCTGCAAATATCCGCCAGAAAAGAAATAATCAATTTTATCACCTCCTCCGGAAATGGATAAATTGTATTCCTGACGAAACCTGTCTTCCAACACAAACTGATCATAGTTTTCATTGTATAATAAATTTGCATTTGGGTTCAATTTTCCGTCAGGATTGACCAAATAAGCTCCGGAAATCGTTTTACTAGCGGTAGCCCCGGAACCCGTTGGTGTATAAATTGCTCCCGGTACATCATACAACATCCAGTTACCTAAATTATTCATTTGAAAATTAGTAGTTGAACCTGTATAATCAAAAAGGTGAGCACTCGCAAATTGAGCAGCAGCATCATGACTCATGTTTGGATTCTGAACATTTGTGGTGTATCTTCTTGAAGCACCAGAACCATCCACTCCGTATCTCGCTGAGTTATAGATGGACAGCCATGCATATTCGTAAACATCTTTTGGGTCGTCCATCTTATCATATTGAAAAGGTCCAGCCTGATTAATACCAAACTTACCTTCAAAAGAAACTCTGGCCTGTCCCTTCTTTCCTTTTTTAGTTGTCACTAAAACCACACCATTTGCACCTCTGGAGCCATATAATGCTGTTGAAGCTGCATCCTTAAGAATTGTTACACTTTCAATATCTTTTGAACTGATGGTAGCCAGTGGGTTTGCATTTTGCGCAGGTACACCATCAATAACAACCAGGGCATCTGATGTACTTTGTGAAGCAGAACCTAAACCTCTGATTCGAATTCCCATATCAATACCAGGCTGGCCATCTACTGCCGAAACCTGTACTCCTGGAGCAGCTCCTTCTAATGCTCTACTCACCGTAGAATTTGATTGCATACTAAGCGCTTTGTTGTCAATGGTAGAGATTGAGCCGGTTAAGTCTCTTTTTTTAGCAGTACCATAAGCCACAACAACGACCTCATTTAGGTCTGTGGTTTGCTCTTTTAATCGAATAGTAGTATTATAATTACCCTGAATTTTTAGAGTGGCTTCCATAAAGCCAAGATAGTTGAATGTTAGAGTAGAATTTTCGCTACTCTTGATCTCAAACTGACCATTTTCATCGGTCGAAGTTTTATTTTTGGTAAAAGAATCTGAAACGGAGACGCCCAAAATCGGCAATCCTTTAGCAGCATCCACTACTTTACCTCTTACAATCTTAGTCGTTTGACCGAATGTTTGGGTGGTCATTATTAGCGATAATATTATCGCCAAGAACGAAAATAAATTAGGTACTTTTTGTCTCATAAATTGTAGTATCAATTAGGTTTTAAATTTGTGTTTTTGTAAATTTCAGCGTTACTGTTTTACCAGCAACTATTCTGCAGCTGCTTTATCAGGCTGCCCGCGCTGCGACAAGATTTCCCTCCTTTCTATAGTTTTTTTTATAATTTGTAAAAATATTTTATTAAAAGTTTAATATATGATAAAATGCATTCATTGCCACCCATTCGTCATTTTATATTCATTTTGTAAGTATATGCAATATCAATTATAAAATAAATCAATTGTTAATTGCTTTTCTGAAAACAACTGATATAAAGCGACTTACAATTCATAAAAAAACCCTGCTTCACCAATGTAAAGCGGGGTTTTATAAAGTTTGAAGTATTAGAGATCTATTAATTTGATATGTATATCACCTTATATATTTTTGTTACACCATTAAAATCAAATGTCACCTCCGCCGTGCCTGTGCGGGATGTTGCTTGTTTAATGGATACTTTTACAGCGGGGTTATTGGAAGTAGCTTTTACCAGGGGTATTGCCGACGAGGCAGCATCGACTTTATAAGAAACCTCAAAGTTTGCATAATCGGTTAGGCCATTATCATTTGTAGAACGCAGGGGAGTATTTGGTAATTCTATAGTTTTTCCATTGACAGTTATATTTACCACAGGAGGCACAGGACGTACCAGCTTTTTGTTTTTAGCACTGAAGCCAAGTCCTATAAAATCAAACAGCCCTTCATGATCTGCCCCTTCAGCAACCAGGTAAACAGCATGCTTTTTATCCAAATGATCTACAAAATTAGCCACATCAACAGTGAACTGTGCAGTCTCTTTTTTTGCATTTGCAGGAACAGTGATCTCACCTATCTTCTTACCTTTCCAGGTGGGGTTATCCCATGGCCCATCTATCCATACATTCACCTTGAAAGCTTTATCAGTTTTTGGCTTAAGGAACAGGTTAAATGAAGTATGATTTCCTTTTTTGGTCCCTTCAAAAGCCTTCAAACCTAACTTATCTTGATTTAGCCCACCAAAGCCGAAATATTTAAAGCCTACAATATGTCCATTCTTAACATCTGTAACAGGCATATGGTTATCCCAAATATCCCACGAATCCTGTTGAATACTGATATCAGATAAGTAACTTGCATAACCTGCCGAATAATATTGATAAGGATCAAGGCCATATACATGAAACCCTTCTGAGGTTACTTCAGCACCCTTATATGCTCTGCCTTGTTGATCTTTTACAGTCCAGCTATTGTCTGCTGCATAAGGATCATAACCTGTAATGGATACTGTTCCTCCTGCGGTCACAGGTTTTTCGTCCCAATGTATTTTGACAGGGGCAACAACTGCCTGACGAGCGAAACCAAATCCACGGGGAGGTCTGTGGTAAAACACATACCACTGACCGTTGATCTGCTCAATACTTCCATGCGTATTATGCCCTGCATTACTTGTTGTTATACCTGTTCCATCCTGATTTAATACTGGTGCACGCGAGTCCACCAATACCCCTCCACTTTTCCATGGACCTAAAGGCGAATCTCCTATAAGGTAACGCAATGTAGAATTAGAGCTCCCCACGCCATATTCAGGGCCAGAGTAACCACTATATACTGATATATATTTATTCCCTACCTTACGGATGGAAGATGCTTCGAAAAAATTAAAAGAGCCAAGATCTTCGCCTGATAAAATCTGCGGATATTCCGTACCTTGGGGATCCCGTAAGACGCCATACCGGGCACTGGCAGGAATAAAACGATCTATAATTTTTCTACCTGGCCGTAGGGAATACATAGTTTTCTGATCTAATTCGGCTGCAAGAGACCTTTGAAACCCCCAATAAGCATATGCCCTGAATCCAATTTCGTAATCGGGATCTTTAGGATCGGTGATGTATTCAACAAACACCGCAGGATCAAATCCGAGGATACTTCCAGGAAGGGTACGTTTTCCATCGTCAGTCAAATTAATTGGTTGGAAGGGACCATCAGGACGACTGCTTTTCACCACCATTGCTTCCCTATGCTGCCCCCGGCTATGTGGGTACAAATAATATTCCTTTGTGCCATCTTTTCTTTTCACTTCAACTAAATCAGGTGCATACATCACATCCCACTGCCCATCGATCTTGTAGGTAAAAATGGCACCCTCATTACGCCAGCTGGAGAGGTCTTCTACTGGCGCTGACCACATCCTTATATCCGGGCCACAGTAACTCGTTAACCTCAAATCATGAGATCCAATAATATAGGCGCGGAATTTCCCCGGATGATCAGGGTCTTCAAAAACACGTGGCTCTCCATCGGGCAAATGTTCCCATAAAGGCAGGTAAGGATTTCCTGCAGTTTTATGTATAAATTTAGGCTGTTCATTGTTTTTTTTGACATGCTGCTGTGCTCTTAAATCCATTACAGAAAATAAGGATGCAGTCACAAAGAAAAATACTGCGAATTGCTTGTTTAAAAGGAATGTTAAAATCTTCATAAATGATCTAATATTGATTACCTGTCTTTGTACTTTATTGAACTCGCCAAACACATACCAGCAGACGAGCTCCACATGAGTAGCTGGCCAGCTTTGCATTGCAGCATTCGACAAAACAAAAGTATCTCCTTAAAAATGTTCGAGGGTATCAAACCGATAAATTAAGGGATCAAATGTTCAAAAATCATCATGAAGTTGGCGGATGAAGAAAAACAGCGCTCCATACCGAACTTGGG
>NZ_JAZQPU010000291.1:0-3211 GCF_045628745.1 Pedobacter sp. | reverse complement strand
GTTTCTTTTAAAAACGTCTCATCCCTGGAGGTGATGACAATCTCAGCAGGTTCCAACAGCAGTACTTTCTGTGGCTGACCAGTGGCTAACTTTTCAAACAGCTTCTTTCTGGACTTAATTAGGTTTTCAATTAAAGCCAGCAGGTATTCGGTATGAAAGGGCTTTGTCATGTAGCCGTCGGCGCCATATTTCATTCCTTCAATCTTACTTTCAACAGATGCCTTAGCCGTGAGCAGTACCACAGGGATATGACTGGTACGAATGTCATTCTTCAACAAGTCCAACATCTGTATACCGCTCATGTTGGGCATCATCAGGTCACTAATGATCAGGTCAGGCAACAGGTCAGTTGCTGCACTCCAACCTTCCGCGCCATCTGCTGCGCTTGCAATACGGTATAATCCTTCCAGTTTAAGGGAAAGAAAACGCTGTAATTCTGGATTGTCTTCAACCAATAGAACCAAAGGATATTGTATATCTAAAGGTACTTGAGGCTGGGCAATTGCATTGACTGGCCATTCTTCGTTCACAAAACGGTCGTTTCTATTTACAGCTTCAATATTCACAACTGCGCTTTTGTAGAATTCCTTTTTACCCTTCAGCTCCAGAATAAAAGTCATCCCTTCATGGGCATTGTTTTCTGCCCATAATTGCCCAAGGTGACTTGCTGCCAGCTCTTTAGATAAGGCAAGCCCAATTCCAGTTCCTTTTAAATGGTAATCTGCCGCACTGTTTCCCTCATAGTATACTTCAAATATCTCCCTCAGTTTATCTTCGGCCACTCCAGGTCCTTCATCTGTAACCCTAATTTCAATATCCTGATCGGCCGAAACCTTTAATACTACACTGATCTCCTTAAAAGGGGGACTAAACTTAAAAGCATTGGAAAGCAAATTGTAGACGATGATATCAACCTTTTCTGCATCAACCCATACCATGCTTTGTGCATTATCGGTGGGCAGCTTAAAAGTAATGTTCTTTTCAGCTGCCACGCTCAGGAAATGCTGACCAATTTCCCTAACTACCGCAGCAAGGTCTACTTCAGCAATTTTTAATTCCATTTTTCCATTCTGCACTTTACGGAAATCCAGCAACTGGTTGATAAAACGAATCATTCGGTTGGCATTCCGGTTAACAATATTAAGGTAATCCCTACCCTTAGCAGACAAATGCTCAGTCTTAGAAAGCTCTTCCAGTGGGCTGACGATTAAAGTTAATGGGGTCCTTAACTCATGTGAAATATTGGTAAAAAACGAGAGTTTAACTTCGGTTAATTTTTGTTCAACAACCACCTTATTTCTCAGCCGGATCATGGTAATGATAATGCGACGGGCTATGATACCCATTGCGATGACCACTAGAATGTAAACCAGGTAGGCCCATGTGGTCAGGTAAAAGGGATTGTTTACTATAATTACCAGGGTCTTCTGCGGGTTGTTTTCAAATAGACCCACATTCGTTGCTTTCACCTTAAAGACATATTTACCTGGCGGAAGGTTAGTATAGGTAGCCTTACGTGCGTCGTTTACATGATGCCATATCTTATCAAATCCTTCCAGTTTATAGGCATAGGTGATCTTGTTTACCGAACGGTAGTCTAACACCGCATAATCAATACTGATTGCATTCTGATCATGATTAAGTTCCAGCAGCTCGGTTTCATTAATCGCATATTTTAGCGGTGAGCCTTCCACACCTGGTAAAATATCTTTGTAATAAAGCTGGATCCTGGTCAGGGCCATTTTTGCTTTAATTTTTTGATCAGCAATGCTGGCAGGATCAAAAGAAATATATCCTGACGTAAAGCCGAAATACAATTTACCGGTTTGATCTGCAAAACTGGTGGCCTCGGCAAGCCTGCCCTTAGGCAAACCATCGTTAGAATCATAGTTTTTAAAAGTTTCTGTTCCAGGCTCAAATTTTGACAAACCGCTTTCTGTAGCTAGCCAGATGTGATGATTTTTATCATTCGTCATGCTCAATACCACATCATTTGCCAGACCATTCTCTGTAGTATATACTTTGAAGCTTACCCCATCAGGATGATGTTTATCTATCAAAACCTTATTTAAGCCTCCACCAAAGGTACCTAACCAGAGCTGGCCATTTTGATCTTCATGAATGTATTGGACATTGTTATTTCCAAGGCTGGAATGATCTCCGGGGATCTTTTTATAAGTGAGGAAACGATATTTATTAGGGTCTGGTGGGCCCGTACCAGTTTGATCAGGATGAAAACGCAACAATCCATTGCTTGTAGCAATCCATATATTACCCTTTCTGTCCTCCTTTAGATGCCTGATGACATTGTTCGTTGGTAAAGGATAATTTTTAAAGGAGTTTTGATGATTTAAGAAGACCTGTTTACCATTTTTTAAAGTAATAAGGTTTAACCCACCACCAAGAGTGCCTACCCATATGCGGCGCATATGGTCCTCCATAATGGTGTACACATGGTTACTGCTGATACTATTTTTATCTTTCTGGTTATTTTGAAAATTGCTGAGCTGGTAAGCATCATGCGCTGCATTTAAAGGTGTAGCTTTATATAAGCCATTACCACGGGTACCTATCCATACATTACCACGACTATCCTCCAGTAAGGAGTACACATTACCCAGTTGAGATTGCGAATGGTTTAAAACTTGTACAGGCTTACCCTTGTCATATATATATACCTTACCAGCC
Source organism: Pedobacter sp. (assembly GCF_045628745.1). Classification (GTDB taxonomy): domain Bacteria; phylum Bacteroidota; class Bacteroidia; order Sphingobacteriales; family Sphingobacteriaceae; genus Pedobacter. Next base: position 523 of record NZ_JAZQPU010000291.1, on the reverse strand, counting down.
TTGGTGCATATCCATAGGCGACCTTTAACATCTTTCATCATCGCTCTTACGTCGTTTTCAGCGCGATTATGTGGTACTTTTACCGGCTGCCGAAAGTTAAAACGGTCGGTTAATGGAATTACTTTATTAATTCCACCATCTTTTCCACTTAACCACATCACACCCGATGGATCGATGAACAAACTGGTAATGATATTTGAAAATTGCTGGTCTGCAACACCGGGTTGGTCGTGAAAATAATCAACATGATCTGTCAGCGGGTTATAATAGCCAAATCCACCTCCTTTCAGACTCATCCAAACAGTACCATTGAGATCACTTAATACCTGGAAATCCCGGCTCGCACTTTCTATATCCTGCTGCTGCAGGAATGATTTGAATTTCTTGTTTTGTGGATTATACTTTACAATGCCTTTAGCTTCTGGTTCTATCCAGATTTGTCCACTGCCATCTTCATATAAAGAATGATAGGTGTCGGTGGGCGACAACCCTTGAAACTTGAATTTAGAAGACTGAGGATCAA
>NZ_JAZQPU010000290.1:0-10106 GCF_045628745.1 Pedobacter sp. | reverse complement strand
ATCTCGCATAATCATACTTTCATCACATCTCAAACGCCTCTCAACTACCACCTTGGTAAGTTATTCGTTCCGAACCCACCAATCTGTCCACCACTAGCCAAACTTTGCCTCACAATCAATTCTGCTGCTGCACTCGCTGCCAATCTCTCCCTTTGTGCATTGCAATGTAAAGCCGAATTGGCTTTAAAGCGGATGTTCTGTAACTCTCTGGCCATAATTACCCTGGCCCTGATGCTCGCACTTCTTTCCCCTTCAGTTATAGAAGAAAGGTCATTGAAATGAACAGGGGTTACTTCCACATGCAGGTCTATGCGGTCTAATAAAGGACCTGATATTTTACTGAGGTATTTCTGCACCATGCCTGGGCCACAAATACAGGTTTTATCGGGATGGTTGTAAAAGCCACAAGGGCAAGGATTCATGGAAGCAATTAACATGAAACTTGCAGGATATTCTACGCTGGAGCGTGACCTTGATATGGTTACCTGCCTATCTTCCAGGGGTTGTCGCATGACTTCTAAAACAGATCTTTTGAACTCCGGCAGCTCATCTAAAAATAAAACGCCATTATGTGCCAGGGAGATTTCTCCCGGTTGAGGGTACGCACCACCACCGACGAGCGCCATATCTGAAATGGTGTGGTGAGGGCTCCGGTAGGGTCTTTCGGTCATTAAAGAGCCCGCTGCAGTTAATTTACCGGCTACAGAATGGATTTTAGTGGTTTCTAAAGCTTCATGAAGGTTTAGGGGAGGTAAAATAGTGGGCAGGCGTTTAGCAAGCATGGTTTTACCTGCGCCCGGAGGACCAATCAGGATCAAGTTATGACCACCTGCGGCGGCAATTTCCAAGGCACGCTTGATGTTTTCCTGTCCTTTTACATCAGCGAAATCATGCTCATACTGGTTTACATTTTCTTCGAACAACTCCCGCGTTTTGACTACTACAGGCTCAAATGTCTGTTTGTTATTGAAAAAAGCAATGACCTGCTGCAGGTTGCTCATGCCATAAACTTCTAGTTCATTTACGATAGCGGCTTCCCTGGAATTATCAAGGGGGAGGATGAAACCTTTAAAGCCGGCCGACCTGCCCTGGATGGCAATGGGCAGTGCGCCTTTTATGGGTTGTAGGCCGCCATCTAAGGACAGTTCTCCCATTATGAAGTATTGATGGAGATCTTTTTGTTCTAATTGCCCTGAGGCCGCTAAAATAGCGATGGCAATGGGAAGGTCGTAAGAGGAGCCTTCTTTTCTGATGTCTGCGGGAGCAAGGTTAACCACAATTTTTTGTCGTGGCATTCGTAGTCCTGCTGTTTGAATAGCGCTTTCTATTCTCCGCAAACTTTCTTTAATCGCATTGTCGGGCAAGCCGACAATGTGATATTTGTTTCCGCCGCCCACGCTTACCTCAATGGTAATGGTGAGGGCATTGACACCAAACACTGCGCTTCCAAAGGTCTTTACCAGCATATTTAATTAATCAAATAAGCCAATTTAGCTAAAAACGAAGTGATGGTGGTTATCTTTTTACCTACATTTTTTCCTTGGGTGTTTTTGCATATAAATATTACTTTTCCTAATTACTTACTAGAAATGAACGATGGCGATTAGTGAATTAATAAGAATTCGTTGACGAATTACACTTTTTATAACGGTTTAATTACCCTTTAATTAAGGCATAGCAACAATATTCTCAGCCGGGTATTATAATGATCTTAAATTTCATTCAATAATGAGTTTATAAGAATAGGCATTAAATGAATAATATCGATTCTTTTATCTTAGAACTGAATACAGTGAGGCTAATATTTGCATTTAGAATGCTAATGCTTGACTATAACTGTCTAAGTGATTCCATGCAATTTCAATATATCTATCTTGAAAAAGTTGACTCTTTCTTGCTGACCAGCTTTTCAATTTAATTTTAGTCTCTTCCTTCGTTATTCCTGGATAATCTCTTTTAATTAAATCAATAGAAGCAAGTATTTCCAAAGAAAGTGCTGATTGATATCCATCTATAAGTTTTACTAACTGCTTTATAATTGACCGTTGAGTAGAACTTAATTCTTTTTTGACATAATCACTAACATCTTGAAGACGGTCGTATTGCAATTCTAATGGTTCAAAGGCCTTAGCCTGCATTTGTTCAAGGCCTTTAATAAAGGTTCCATTCATGTTTTGAACCATGTGATCAACTTGAACAGTATAAGGGCCATATAGATGAGCTTCAAATTTTAGTGATCTCAAGCTTGGTTCCCCTAACCTTTGCAAGAAATATGCTAATTTATTTGCAATGAACAAACTAGTGTTCTCTCCTAAGGAATCATAATAGAACATGCAGTATAGTAAAGTCGCTTTTGCAGGGGTTAATTTAATTTTTTTTGAACTTTCCTGTTCTTTCAAAATTTGTTTAACTCTTTCATTAGGTTCGAAAACAACAATGTCAACATTCTCTATAGGGTTAAGATGCTTCTCAATCATTAGTTTTACTTTATCCCAATTTAGCCCACCATTTCCACACCCTAATGGTGGTAATGCAATACTTTTAAGATTATATTTTTCGATAACATTAACTAATTCAGCTAACCCACGTTCTATATAATCATATTGAGATTTTTTATACCATTCAGTTTTTGTAGGAAAATTAATGATCCACTTCTCACCTTCAAGAGTATGATCTTTAACAACCAAAAGTTTCCCAGGCATGAGAGTGCCTTGTTTGCATGCAGTTAGATATTGTTTATAATTACCAGGAAAGGTTTCTTTAAATTGTAAGGCAATACCCTTCCCCATCACTCCTACAGTATTTACTGTATTTACAAGTGCCTCAGTTTTGGCTTCTAATAAATTACCTTTAATATATTGCATTAGTAATAGTATTTGTTTGATGGATTAATATGCACTTTGATATCCATGTTCAAATTACGAATAATTTGGTCAACTCGGTCTTTAGACATTTCATTATAAACGACAATATTACTAATACATTTTGCGGGAACATGAAATTTCACAAGAAACTCTGCTTGTTTTTTTCTCATCTTGTCAAGATCCTGGTCAGTATTGATCCAGTATCGTTCATTTGCTAATTGTATATTTATATTTCCAATGTTTTCAATATTATTGTAAAACATGGTTAATGCATTCTTTGCATGGCCGTCAGTAAAACACCATAAGTCACAATTCGATATTATGCTGCTAATATCGCAACAAATATATACAATATCTTGTTGTGGTCGTTGTTTCACACCTCGATATCCAGTTTTTATATTCAGAAGCATAGGGGATAAAGGCCCAAAATAGAAAGGGATATATTCACCTAACAGACCATTAGGTGGGTTTATCCCCACATTGTAAGAGCTTCTTTGCTCAATTAGACCGCTATCGCCTATATTAATATAATTAGGATCTGCATTAACATGATTTTTATGAAACATTCCATATTTTAGTGAATATTCGAGGTTATCTATATGTATAATCCTAAATAGCCAAATTTTACTTAGATCTTGAGAAGCCATAATTAGTTGCAATATTAAATAATAATATCATTAACACCGTAGATAAATCTAAATAGAGCTGTTGCAATGACTATATAAACTAATTATAATTCGAATGTTTATTTCAAAAGTTTTCTCCAAGTATTCTTCTCTAATATTCATTAATTTAAGGGAAAGTCTTTCGGTTATTCCAGAAATTTACGACGGTTTTTTTGCACATTTTAATTTTAAATATAATAGGTTTAATCGTGTTGATACCTCTTCCATGTCAGTGATTACCGCATCTGTTTAGATCGATAGGATTACTTCATATAAACCTGTACCGGAGCAGGAGATAAAGTATTAAATACAATATGAGTACTGTGGTCAAAATGAAAACGTAAAGATAGCCTGAGGAGATAAACTTATATGGCCTCAAAAATTAGGAGATAAGGGAAGGAATAGTTCTAATAATTGTAGGGAATACAATTATTGCTAATGATAAAATTAATGTCACTCCACATTTTTTCCTTGGGGGTTTTTGGCATATTTTTCATCATATTGTTGTTAATTATTTAGTAAAGATGATAGACTTAGGAAAGTTCTGCCATAATGAATATTGAGTGGAGTTCTTATTTAACTTAAGTCGTTAAAAAGCGAAGGGAATTGGAAATGTCATAAGAGGAACCTTCTATTGTGATATCTGGGGTAGCAATAATAACATTTTTTTTGTGGCACTCAAAGCTCTGCTTTTGAACAGTATATCTATTGTCCGCAAATTTGTTTAATCGCATTGCGGGCAAGCCGACAATGCGATATTTGTTTCCGCCCACGCTTACCTCAATGGTAATGGGTGGTTATCTTTTTACCTACATTTTTCCTTGCGGCATTTTAGGCATATTTTTCATCATTTTAGCGGCAGCAGCGGGGTTAGAGAATTGTTTCATCACCTTACGCATGTCTTCAAACTGTTTGATCAGCTTGGTTACATCTTCCACTTTATTTCCAGAACCATTGGCAATACGGATACGTCTGCTTTGCACAATACTGTCTGGGTTTTCTTTTTCGTATTTCGTCATCGACTGAATGATAGACTCCACGCCTTTAAAGGCATCGTCTTCAATCTCTACGTTCTTCATCATTTTACTTACACCAGGTATCATGCCCATCAGGTCTTTCATGTTACCCATTTTTTTGATCTGCTGGATCTGGTTGTAAAAATCGTTGAAATCGAATTTATTCTTACGGATTTTCTTTTGTAGTTCTGCAGCTTCCTTTTCGTCGAACTGCTCTTGCGCACGTTCTACTAAAGAGACCACATCACCCATCCCTAAAATACGGGAAGCCATACGATCTGGATAGAAAACATCCAATGCCTCCATCTTTTCGCCGGTACCAATAAATTTGATAGGCTTGTTCACCACAGATTTAATTGAAAGTGCAGCACCACCACGTGTATCACCATCTAATTTGGTTAATACAACACCGGTAAAGTCTAATCTTTCATTAAATGTTTTTGCTGTATTGACAGCATCCTGACCAGTCATGGCATCTACCACGAACAAAATTTCATGAGGTTTAGTGCTTGCTTTTACAGCAGCGATCTCATTCATCATTTCTTCGTCAATAGCCAAGCGACCCGCGGTATCAATAATGACCACATTCAGGTGTTGTGCTTTTGCAGCAGCAATACCTTCCATGGCAATGGCAATAGGATCTTTAGAAGCAATATTGGCATAAACCGGTACACCGATTTGTTCCCCTAAGATCTGCAACTGATCTACCGCTGCCGGACGATAAACGTCACCAGCAACCAATAAAGGTTTTTTGCCTTTACCTTTCAGGTAATTAGCTAGTTTTCCAGAAAAGGTAGTTTTACCTGCTCCGTTCAAACCAGCAATTAATATAATAGTAGGATTATTTTTTAAATCAAGGTCTTTAACTTCGCCACCCATGAGGGCCGTTAGTTCATCATTCATCACCTTGGTCAATAACTGACCCGGTGAAACAGCCGTAAGAACGTTTAAGCCTAATGCTTTTTCTTTAACGTCATCTGTAAAAGATTTGGCTGTTTTATAATTTACGTCGGCATCTAAAAGGGCTTTACGAATCTCTTTCATGGTTTCGGCCACGTTGATCTCCGAAATGCTGCCCTGTCCTTTTAAGACTTTAAATGCACGGTCTAGTTTATCCTGTAAATTCTCAAACATTTTCTTTAGTACTTAGTGTTCAATTTTTTGTAGAAGGCAAAGTTATTAAATTTGCTCGAATGAACGGCGATAAAAGCTTAATCTTTTACCTTGGAAATATAAATATCAGTCCGAGCGATAAAGTCTGGCTTCCCTGAATCTTATCTGAGGGTGAATTTCTGTCATAAAGCCCAACACCAGTAATTGTAGTATTCATGAAACGGTTTACTTTGGCCGTAAGCGCGACATCCAAACGATGGTTTGTGTAACCAAAGTTGTCATAGGGAATAAATGACATGTATTTAGATTTCAGATTGATGTTATGAAAAATGTCTTTATCAAAGTTGATCACTATTTGAAAAGCCAGTTCATTTTTAACGGTGGAACCAATTGGGACACCAAAATTATTACTATTAGTTCTATATAAGGTCGTATCTAAAACAAAAGTTTGTCGGGCAGTACCTGTACCGATCCTGGTGGAAAAGTATGAATTTGGTTTATACTCAAAACCTATAGATTCAGTTAGATAACCCGGTGACATGAACTTTGAAAGCAATTTATCTGTACTTTCTACATCGTTTTCTCTTTTGTAAGAAAAACCTTTGTCAAACTGCGATTCAAAGTTTACGGATCCAAAGAAATACCAGTTTTTAGACAACTGCATAGCCGCTTTATGGTCCCAGTAAATCCTGTCGACGGTTTTCTTCTCCAGTTGGTTTTTATTCTTTACTTTTCCGTAGTTTAAAATAACCTCACTGGTGTAGCTGAAATCCTCTTTTCTGTATTCAGTCCTATAATTGATAATTCCCGCAAGGGCTAATGAATTTACACCACCACCTGTCCAGTTGTCACTAAAAGCAGCCTGGTTAAGGTTAATGCCCACAGAGGTTTTGGTATTCCAATAATTAATTTTGGAACTCACCACTTTTGGAGGTATAGAAAGAGGGGTAAAAGTAAGTGTACCCGGTTTTGATGGCAGGGGACTGCGTTTCAACTTGATCTGAAGATCCTTCGTGTTAATAGGTACGGTGTCTATCTCCTGGGCCATGAGGCCTGCCGATGCTAAAAAAGTCAGTAAAATGCTGATATAAAAACCTTTCATTAATACAAAGAAAACAAAAATGTTCCTTATCGAAGACCAAAAAGGGAACAAAATGACATTTTAGTATTTTTAAGGGGCTATTTGCTCAATAACCGGTTGTGGCAGGGGTTTTAAACGTAATGCCGCCGGATTTCTTTTATAGGCTTTGTAATTATTTTTAATGAACACGATGAAGGCATAATCTGATGCGGCCAATACAAATTCATAGGTTGGCCGGTATTGTTGCATAAAGTCGGTGAGCTCAAAATCGCTGATGCCAAGCATGCGATGTACAAATTCAGGCCTGAAGCGGAAATCGATGATCTGTTCTTTATAATCTTTCTCCAGAATAGCCTGCAGCCTGCGTGCATTAGCGCCCTTTCTGCTTAAAAGGTTATAAATGGCATCAATGCCCAAACCTACGCCACCACCGCCAAGGTTGAGCAAGTCTTTGGAGCTGCCCCTGTCTAAAGCATATTTATATTCTTTAAGGGTTTTCTCGTGTTGCTCTTTAGGGTTTGGCATGCTGCCGATAATTTTCACTTCTTTTAACCTGATGAAAAGAGGATTAAGTTGGAAATATACAGCGTTTTGTCCTTTATAAACAATGGTATCAACGGCATAGCCTTGTAGCGCAGCAAATAAAGTGTCGCCTGGGAGGGCCTTCAGTGTAAATTCACCTTTATTGTTATTGTAAACCGCAGCATCTGTACGGGAGTTATAGATATACACTTTTGCCAGTCGCTGGTGCGTGTTTTTATCCATCACAAATCCAGGGAAAGTTTTTTCTTGCGCCATGGCGCTGCAGGAGAGCATTAAGAAAAATATATAGAGTCCTGTAAGTTTCATTATTTGCAAAACTACGACATCAGAAGATGTCATGTTTTATATTAACATTATTTAACTACCTGTAGTTGCTGTCCTATTTTAATACCTACATCAAAAAGGTTGTTCAATGCTTTCAGTTCATCAACGGTCAGGTTATAGCGTTTAGAGATGTTAAACAAGGTATCTCCTGACTGTACCGTGTGAAACTTTTTGCCTGTAACACTGCCTGTGCTATTATTCTTGCTGGTTTCTGCGCCTGCAATTATTTTTTTAGCGTCAGGCACATCCACAGGTTTAAATTTTTGTTTCTCCAACGGAATATTTTCATTGATCTCGGTAAATACACGGTCTTCGCGAAGGATTTTTTCTCTTTCCGTTTCCGGAGAGTCGTATTGATGCAACTTGTATTTATTGATCAGGTTGATCAATAAATTAGGATATTGAGGATTGGTGGCATAGCCAGCTTGTTTTAATCCATGTGCCCAATTGACGTAGTCGTTTTTGTCGAGCTCAAATAAAAAGCTGTAACGTTTCCTTTTTAAAAATTCAGAGTGGTCCTTATAAGATTCCCGGGCATCTTTATACACACGGAAGCAATCATTTTGCTGATCGTCATCTTTATAATAACCCTTGCCCTTCCAGTCAGAAGTACATTTTACGCCAAAGTGATTGTTTGCATATTTAGCTAAGCTGCTGTTTCCGCTGCCGGATTCAAGGATTCCCTGTGCAAGGATGATGCTTGCCGGAATGCCATACAAGTTCATTTCTTCAATGGCTACAGTTTTAAAAGCATCAATGTAACTCAATGTAGAATATGCGGTGTAATCAGGATTGCTTTTCGTTGCTTGTTTCTCTATCTGCCGGTTGTTTTTACTATATTTTCTTGATGTACACGAACCTAAAATGATGATCAGAAGGGAAAACAGTAACTTGTATTTCATTATTTACTTTAACTTTGATAAGGGTAGAACAGCATTTAAATACTGACCATGCTTGGTATCGTATTTAAAAAGCTCATATTTTTTAATTAGCGCAATCACTTTGGTAGACCACAGTTTACTGTGTGCATACCCACCGCGTTGGATACCTTTTGCCCAGTCTACGTAATCATCTTCATCGTACTTGTCAAAAAGACGGCTAAAAGCCGATTTGTTTTGAAGTACATCAATGAAGTGATCGTAGGAATCCTCTACAGAAGAGTAACCCTTGTAAGCTGATTTAATTTCTTTACTGGAGTTTTTCCCTTTTACACCGAAATGATTGTTAAGGTACTTGGCGATTTTACTGGTGCCGGCGGCCGATTCATGAATAGCAACAGCGAGAATGATACTTGCCGGAATCCGGTTTTCCCGCATCAGCTGCTGCGCATAAGCTGCATTGTTGTTGATGTATTGTAGCGTGGTTTGAGCGTGGGATGCAGTTGCTGTAAACAGCAAGGCTATCCAGATAAACATTAGCTTTTTAATCATATTATTTTTTTCTTATGATGAATATTCCGTCGCGAACGGGCAAGATCATTTTCTCTACCCGATTGTCTTTTGCTATCTTATCATTAAATGTAACAATATTTTTTGTGTCTTTATCTTGTTGATTACTAAGTACTTTTCCACTCCACAAAACGTTATCCACAATTATGAGCCCTCCCGGCCTCACGCGGTCGAAAATTAAATCGTAATAAGTACCATTATTTTTTTTATCCGCATCAATGAAAACAAGGTCAAAAACCTCGTTTAAGGTGTTGATTGTTGTTGTGGCATCACCAAGGATATATTGGATTTGTTTGTCGTAACTGGATTGTGCAAAACTTTTCCGAACCATATCTTCCAGCTCGGTGTTGATGTCCAATGTGTAAAGAATTCCATCCGGTTGTAATCCCTCTGCTAAACAAAGTGTTGCATAGCCCGTAAAAGTTCCTATTTCCAGAATGCGCTGTGGTGCAATAAGCTTGCTTAGCATACTGAGCACCCTACCCTGGTAATGTCCGGAGAGCATACGTGGCATCAGCACCTTTAAGTTTGTTTCCCTGTCAATTTTCTGGAGCAGCTCGCTTTCGGGCTCACAATACTTCAGTAATAATTGCTGCAGGTCTTCATTTATCATGCTCATATGGGTTTAATTAACGCTGTTCTTGCATGAAATATTGTAGGATGATGGTTGCCGCAATGGTATCCACCCTTTCTTTGTTCCTGCGGTCCTGCTTTTTAAGGCCGCTTTTCATGATCGTTTCCTGTGCAAGTTTAGAGGTAAAGCGCTCATCTACCCAGAATTGTGGAATGTCTGGAAAATTCTTTTTCAAGCTGGTAGAGAAACCTTTTACATGCTGAAAAGATGCTGATGGTGAGCCGTCCATTTGCTTGGGATTTCCAATAACAAAGGCTTCCACTTGTTCTGTTTGTAAGTATTTTTTTAAATATTCCAGGATTTCCTTGGGGTGTATAGTGTCCAAACCGGTCGCAATAATTTGCAGTGGATCTGTAACGGCAACCCCGATACGCTTGGTACCATAATCGAATGCGATAATACGTGCCATTTTACAAAT
>NZ_JAZQPU010000289.1:0-15605 GCF_045628745.1 Pedobacter sp. | reverse complement strand
TGGCTCAAAAAGTGTATTGCTTACCCAACCTGTCTCTACAGCGTTTGGACCACCGTAATATTGATAAAGCTTTTCTCTAAACTCACCCCAAATTCCCGATGGCATTTGGTGATTGCCGTCAATGGCTGAAACTCCAGCGCTAGTTAACATGCCCCCAAGCCAACCTGTTTCTTCAATGATCAACGTATTTACGCCCATCCTAGAGGCTTGAATGCCGGCGGTAGTTCCGCTAGCTCCTCCCCCTATTATTAAAAGATCTACAATCAAACTATTTTGCTTCAACTCAGCCCGACTCCAAGTAGGTATCGCGAAAAGCAGTGAGAATAATATAAGGCAATGCTTCATTTTGTAAATGTTATAAAACGAAAGTAATTAATTATTTAACAACTGGTATACAATTAATAATATTTTTTATAAAGTATTTTTTAACCACCACTCTAGTCATACTTTTTAATCCACTTATTATATGGTATTAAGCTTATTTCAATTGAAAATTACTATATTAACCTAAAATATTAATAACTTTGAAATGTCCTTAATTTTTAAATATTTTAAATATTTAAAGCGACATTAAATAAAACTGCATATGACATTCTTTGAAGAATTAAATGATGGAAATATATCCGGAGTAGCCTATAAAAATATACGCCTTAAAAAAAATATCATCTCCCACTTATGCAGTTTTGGCAACTGCACGATTGCTGATCTTTGCAAAGAACTGAATATCAGCACACCCAAGGTAACAAGCCTGGTCACTGAATTGGTGAACGACGGCATAGTAGAAGAATTAGGTAAACTTGATTCTACAGGCGGACGCAAGCCCTTTATCTATGGTATGATATCTAATTCAGCATTTTTTCTTGGCGTAGATGTAAAGCATACTTACATCAACATCGGACTGGCAGACCTTCAAAAAAATCTTGTTAGTTTATCTGAAAACATACCTTATAGACTTAATAACGACAAAAATTCATTAATTGAACTCTGTGAGCTAATCAAACAGTTTATGAGTACTGCAGGGGTCAATAAAGACAAAATATTAGGTATTGGACTTAACTTAACCGGCAGAATTAATTATGCCACCGGGTACAGTTACAGTTTTTTTAATTTTAATGAAGAGCCACTGACCAATTTCCTTGAAGCAGAATTAGGAATAAAAGCACAATTAGAAAATGATTCCAGAGCCATGGCCTACGGTGAATTTAACGCCGGAGTGGTTAGAGAAGAAAAAGATGTATTATTTTTGAACATCGATTACGGCCTGGGCATGGGAGTGATGATCGACAGCCATTTATATTACGGAAAATCAGGATTTGCCGGAGAGTTTGGACATATCCCACTTTTCAATAATGAGATCATCTGTCAATGTGGAAAAAAAGGATGCCTGGAAACAGAAGCATCCGGCCAGGCATTACTCAGGCTATTTAAACAAAGAGTTTCAGAAGGATCTACAACATCACTTATCAGTCAGCACAAACTAAATATCAATGATATCATACTGGATGACATCATCAAAGCTGCCAAAAATGACGATGTTTTGTCTATTGAACTGATTGCCCAAATTGGAGAAAAACTAGGCAGAGGAATTGCCCTATTGATCAATATATTCAACCCAGAACTAGTTATCATGGGAGGCAACCTTGCAGAAACCGGAGACTATATTCGCCTGCCCATACTCAGCACCATCAACAAATATTCATTAAGCCTGGTGAGCAGAGACACACAATTAAAGTTCTCCAAGCTAGGCAGAAAAGCAGGCGTCATCGGTGCATGTTTGCTTGTCCGAAAACGCCTGCTAGAAGATACTTTATAAATTATTCATTACTTATTTCAAGTCAACAGGTATAAAAATCAGAGGCGTAGGGAGGCACGAGGCGCCCGGAGGCGAATAGGTTAATTTCAAGGTTTGTTCTTCACCATTCCCCGAAGGCTTAAAGACCTGAATTAAAATAGCCTCAGGAGCTTTTTTAGTAATCAACTCATCCTTTGGCAATTGAATAATGCCCGCCGGAAACTTACCTTCACTCACCACCATACTGGCAGCCATACCACCACACCATTGGTTATCTGAAGATCTTGAATTCCAGGTCACCAGCGCTAACCCTTTACCGTCCGTACTTTTCCATTTCAGCTCCACCTCATACATCACTCCGTAATTGCCAGCTAATTTTGACACCTTACCACTATGACTTTCTTTCCCTTCTACCCAGGGATCTTTAACACCGTCTGCCAACATCAACTGTACAACACCGTCTTTGGTATCAATAGACTGTGGGTTCACCACCTTATAATTACTTACACCAAATATACCTCTTCCCGCATTTGCATGGCCAAAAGGTACAATGTGTTTAATTTTCTCTGCCGCAGCAACCGAAGACATTTTTGGATCAGCCTGCACAACAGACACTTCACCGGGCTGATCAATAACAAACTCGTAAAAACCATGCACTAATTCGTCATACTTAACCACATTTTTATCTAACCGCTCATCTATAGAAATGTATTTTCCAGGAGCTACCGTCCGGATCTCCTCACTGCCATTTGAAGCAAAATAGTCTGCCAAACCTTGTTTTCCTATCTGAAAATAATTAAGGCTGGGCTTTTGTGAAGAATATTTAAGCATTCTAACATGCATAGGCTTTTTACCGGTATTTTTCAACATAGCAACAATCTTCCTATCCATTTTTACAGGCTCTTTAATACCGTTCACATTATATACATATAAACGTACAGCTCCAGGTACTACAGCTTCCTTCAACGCAATAGCCTCTGGCAAGCGAATATACTCAGGATCATCAGATATAATGAACTGAGGACCAGGCAATATAATTTTCTGGTAGTCAATCTGTTTAATTTTCTCTGTAAGGAAACCCGGCAACGCCACAATACTCCCCTGCTGGGTTTGAAGGATTGCTTTGTTTGAGCCAGGCTGTAAAGTCTGCGCAAACAAAGGCATCACCGACACGCCCAAAATAAGGCTGCTGATCACATTTTTAAGTTTTGTCATTTTGATGTGTTTTGGTCTAGATTAGTCGAAATTTGGTTTTATTAATACCCTACCAAAGTTTAGGGTTATAGAATCTCTTTCTACAAGTATATAAATATTATACTTAAGTTCATTAAACTTTTTAAAAAAATAAAATAAGTATATCTATAACTGCGCCGTTGTTGCAAACAGCCAGGGTAATAAATTTCCTCATCCTTAACACTGCGAGAGAAATCACATGCCCAATAATAATGGGGTTTTATAGCCTTAGCTTAAATTAAAATCTTTTACCTTTCTTATCTATAAAACCTTAATTTTAAGGTGTGTTAGCTTTAAGATACATCCTTTTATTCATGCTTATTTACCAGGGTCTACCTTTGCAAGCGCAGAAGGTGGGACTGGTATTGAGTGGAGGTGGCGCAAAGGGCCTTGCTCATATTGGAACACTTAAAGCACTCGAAGAAAACAATATCCCTATTGATTACATTACTGGAACCTCCATGGGCGGCGTGGTAGGTGCCATGTATGCCGCAGGCTACTCGCCCACACAAATGGAAGTCATTGCCCTCAGCAGCAGTTTCCAGGAATGGGTAACCGGAAGATATACCAGCGACTACAGTTTCTTCTTTCAGAAAAGCGGCCTTAATGCAGCCATGCTCACGGCAAAGCTCACGGCAGATACCAATTTGAGACTCAGTGTACGCTCCAACCTGGTTAATGATGTGCCCCTTAATTTTGCCCTGCTGGAACTTTTCTCCCAGGCATCTGCCATCGCGAAAGATAACTTTAACAACCTTTTTGTGCCCTACCGATGCATGGTTTCTGATGTCATTTCTCAAAAAAGCATCACCGTTAAAAAGGGAAGCCTTGCCGAAGCCGTCAGGGGAACCCTTACCGTTCCCTTTGTTTACCGGCCCATTAAGCTCGATGATAAATATGTATTCGATGGCGGTTTATACAATAACTTCCCCGTTGATGTGATGAAAGCAGAGTTTAAACCCGATTATATCATTGGCGTCAATGTATCCTCTAAAACATCTGATGTTTTTCCTAATGGCAATAACGACCGCCTGATGAACCGCTTCCTGTTCCAGATCTTCTTATCACGCTCCGACTCCACCTTGATAGGCGACCAGGGCATCTACATCAAACCCGATGTGATGGACTTTCACTCTGCAAATTTTGCACCTGTAGAAACCTTAATCAAGCAGGGCTACGATGCCACGATGGCAAATATGGAAGAAATCAAAAAAGCAGTGAAGCGAAGAATCAGCCCTTTTGAACTGGGGGTGAAAAGAGAAAAATTTTACGATAAAAAGCCAGACCTGGTGTTTAATGCCATCCAGATCAAGGGTGTTAACAATGCCCAGCGACGATACATCGAAAGGCTTTTTAAACCTAATAAGGCGGCATTGACCTTAACAGATATCAAGCAGGGTTATTATAAACTGGTGGCCGATGAAGCCTTTGAAACCGTTTACCCTAAAATAGCTTACCAGCCGGCAACAGACAAATATATCTTTGAAATCATTACCAGGCCACCTAAAAGCATCAAGCTAGATTTTGGAGGTAACATTTCCACACGCCCCATCAGCAACGTCTACCTGGGCTTGCAATACAGTTACCTCGATAGAAATGCCTATACTTTTGGCCTCAACTTTTATTCAGGGCGTTTTTACGAATCTATTCAGCTGGGTGGCAGGGTTGACTTCCCCTCCCGCATACCGCTTTTTCTGTCTGCAGAAATGACCTATAACCACTTCAACTATTATAGCACCAGTGCCATTTTTATTGAAGACCTCCACCCCACCTATATTGAGCAGGTGGATAGAAAGATCGACCTCAAACTAGGTATCCCGCTCTATGGCAGTGCCCGGATCACTTTGGGCAATGCTTTTATCAACAATACGGATCATTATAGCCCTAATAACACCTTTAATACGGGCGACGTGTTGGATAAAAGTATTTTTAAGGGTTCAAGGACAAACCTTGCTTATGAGCAAAAGACCCTCAACCGCAAGCAATACGCCAACCGCGGCCGTAATTTATTAGTCAGTTTGAATTATTTTGCTGGCAGGCAAAATTACGAACCCGGCAATATCTCCAGAAATATCGACACAGAAGCAGATGATATTCAATCTATCAGGACTTACAAAGAGTGGTTCAATTTTAAAATCAGCGATGAAAATTACTTTTACAGGAAAGGCAAATATACGCTCGGTTACCAGGCAGAGGCTGTCATCTCAAACCTTCCCATGTTCTCCAACTATTATGCTACGCTTTTGGTAGCCCCTGCATTTTACCCCTTACAGGATAGCAGGTCGCTATTTTTAGAGAATTTCAGGGCTGCAAGTTACCTTGCCGGCGGCCTCAAAAACAGCTATGCCCTCAAGCGCAACCTGGACTTTAGACTGGAAGCCTACGCTTTTGTCCCTTACAAAGAACTGCACCAGGAAGGTTTCCAAAATGTGGAGAATAAAAAGTCTTTTCAGAAATGGCATTATGCCGCCACCGCAGGACTGGTTTACCATACACCCCTGGGCCCCATTAGCGTCAGTTATAATTTATACGATGATCCCGTAAAAAGAAACGGCGTTTTGTTACATTTGGGCTATCTTATTTACAATAAACGATCTATAGAATGAGGCTTTTCAGCATATTACTTTTTATTACTTTATTTACCGGTGTTACTTCTGCGCAAACTTCCAACATTAATAATTTCCTCGTAAAGGAAAGCCTTTTAAAAAATAGTAAACTGGCTATTATTGCCGCTGATTCTTTAGAAAACCCCAAAGAGCAAATTAATGGTGTTTACACTTTCAGTGTGAGTGGCTTTACACAATCCCTGAAATTTAACGACGGGGTTGCCATTCTACCTATGCAACTGGAAAGATCATCTTTTGTCTATATCAAACACCTCAATGACCTGGGTACGCACAGCAAGCTGGTTTACGTCTACAAGAAAGACGGCGATTTAACGCCCTATCCCATCAGCACCCTCTGGTTAGTGCTGTTCCCTTTAATTGTGGTGGTTATTGCTTTTACCTTCCGTAAGCTGATAATTGTGGCCATTATTGTCTTGCTGATCTTTGTTTATTTTAACCACAGCAGTGGCTTAAACCTCTCTACATTCTTTGAGACCATCTTTGACAACCTGAAAAACCTGTTCTAGAAAGGCAGGCCTATACCAAAGTTATATTGCACAAAACGGTAATTTTCAGGACTATGGGTGATGTAGTAATCTTTTTTAAACTCCTGGCCACCACTCAGGTATTTTTTGATTACCCATTGGTCTGAGCCATTGAATTGTGGATCTTTCAATTTTAAACCGACATCAAAGCGGAAAACAAAGTAATCTACATCATAGCGCAGACCAACGCCTGTACCGATCCCGATTTGGTTAAAGAGTTTCTTGAAATCGAAATACGTTTCAGGTTGTGGATTTCCAGCAGAGATATTCCATACGTTACCCGCATCTACAAAGACAGCACCTTTAAGCTGCGCACCAAAAAACTTGTTCAGCAATTTATAACGGTATTCAAAATTCGTTTCTATATGCATCTGGCCCAGCTGATCTAAACCATAAAGCGTTTGGCGGCTTTCCTCTGTTAAAATTCTTTTACCACGGTCGTAATTACCTGGACCTAAAGTCCTTGCCTGCCACGCCCTAACGCCACTTGAGCCCCCTGCAAAAAACAGTTTCTCAAAAGGTACCGAAGTAGAGTTTCCATAAGCAAAACCAACACCCGCATTTAAACGGGCAATAAATTGTCTATCAATACCCAGTTTTTTATACCAGCGCACATCAACTTCAGGGCGGATATATTGGTTATAAGGCAAGCCTAAAATTTTACCATAATCGCCTTCAGCCACATTATGTTTACCGCCTGTTAAGCTGGCAATGCCGTTAATCAGGTTACCCGCCATATCCATATTTCCTCTGAAATAGATAAAACTCTTTGGCTGCAGCAGTTTATTCTGATTCAGCGTATAAGTATATTTGATACCCAGGGTAATATCTTTACGGTCAAGCAGCTGGATGTTGTATAAATTTTGTCTGATTAGCTCTTCATTAGCCGCATTTACTATCGGATCTGGCCCATCGGTAACCAACAACAGCCCACCAAATCTATATTCAAAATTCAATGGCGTAAAGGAGTGTATTTTAGTCTTGGTTTCAAACCAGTCGTAGGTTACCGAACTCAGGAACACCCTTCTTACGAAGAAATCTTTCTGCAGGGCATATACATAACTGGTGCTGAAAGTAGTAAATGGCATCCCGTTTTTACCCATCATGGGGATATCGAATGGCAATAATAACCGGGGCACAGCAAGGTTGGCACTTAAGGAGAAATCACGTTGGTAAACATCGTTAAAGATAGATTTGCCCTGCCCTGTTCTAGACTGTAAGCCCCCTTTAACCTGGAACTCAAAACGCTCGGCACCCCTAAAAATGTTGTTGTTGGTATAAGTATTACTCAAGGTAAAACCTACTGTACCTGCATTAAAAGGCACCTCGCCCTCAATTCGGTTACTCATCCGCTTTTGGGGAATCAACCTGATAACAGGGTCTACCCTGTTTGAACTGTCGCTCGCCTTCAGGTAATCGATCTTCACGTTTTTAAAAACGTTCATTTCATAAAGCCTGTTATAGGTAATATTTTCATTATCGCTATTGTACATATCACCCTCTTTCAGGAAATTGTAACGTACAATAGGGTTGCGCCTAAATCTTTTGGAAAGATCAGTATACCTCACCCCTCTAAAAATTCGTGGATTGACGGCGATAGAATCTGGAAAACCATCAGCATTAGGAGCCACAATAACGTTGGTTTCACCGATGGTAAACTGTTCATGCTGCGCCTTATCGGCAGGGTTATCAATAATCAGTGTAATATTGGTTTTGCTGGCATTAAGATTTGAATCTACCGTATATTTAACATAAGGACGGGCAAAATCGTAATAGCCGTTTTCCTTCATCACCTCATAAATATGGTCTCTTTCTGTAGCCAGGGAGTCATCATCATATTGCATGCCCTCGCTTACATTAGAGAACTCCGTCCTTTTTTTCATGTAAAGTTCCTTTACTTTAGGGTCGGCAATGTCAAAACTCAACTTGTTCACCATAAATGCAGGCCCGGGTTTAGCTGTAAAGTTAACCGCTGCCCTTTGCCCTTTTACCTCGATAGAAGATTTAACGGTGGCCTTGAAATAACCTTTGCTGTACAGAAATTTCTCAATCTGATTTCTTGAAATATCCACCAGCGTGCTGTCTAATACAGGGGCAGGGTTACCGATAGACTTTATTTTAAACAGTCCGTAGAATAAATTGTATAAACCTACATTAATGCCCAGTTTTGGTGCCGGCCTAATGTCTTTTTGCACATAATTTAAGGCTTCTTCTTTAAACTGCGCCGGTACACTATCAATTTCTACTTCTTTAACGATTGACTGATAGTCTTCTATGTATTTTGTAGAGGAGCAGGCAGCCGCAAAGAGAATAATAAATAGTAATATTGCAGGAAACTGGATCTTCTTTTTATAAATCAGGTATGCTTTCAAAATCTCAGATAGGTTTTATTAAATCGTTACATCAAAAAAAGTACCGCAAAGAAAACGGAATGTTCATTATAGAGGGCATTAAGTCCATAATTGAATTTATTCCATCAACCTATCAGCTACATAGCATTTATTACCTTGCTGAAAATAAAGCTGCACTTTCTAATTTACCATCAAATATAAAGTTATTTGAGGTAAACAACGCTGAACTGGCTAAGATTAGTACGCTGCAGGCTCCACAAGGAATATTAGCATTGGTACATATTCCAAAAACTGATATCTTTAAGCCTGAGGCACTGAAAAACAACTTTACGCTGGTGCTAGATGGCGTGCAGGACCCCGGAAATATGGGTACCATCATTAGAACAGCCGATTGGTTTGGCATAAAAAACATTATCTGTTCACAAAATACGGTAGAAATATACAACCCAAAGACCATACAGGCCACTATGGGATCACTTTGTAGGGTAAATGTTTATTACCTTGACCTTCCCATTTGGTTAAGTCAGGTAGAAATACCTATCTTTGGCGCGTTACTGGAGGGTAGCAGCAGTTATGACATATCTTGGGGCAAGGAAGGTGTACTGATATTAGGGAACGAAGGACAAGGAATAAGTGGCGAGGTAATTAAATTTATCCAGCATCCGGTGACCATCCCCCGCGTTGGAAGTGCTGAATCATTGAATGTTGCCATCTCTGCCGGTATTTTATGTGCAGAGATCAGCAGAAATTTAAATAAATAATTGCATCCTAACATATAATTGCTATTTTTGCAACCTGATTTAAAACAGGGTCGAGTGGCCGAGTGGCTAGGCAGAGGTCTGCAAAACCTCGTACAGCGGTTCGAATCCGCTCTCGACCTCCAGATTTATAATAAATTAAAAACACAAAGGTTATTACCATGGCAGTTACCAGATTAAAAAGAAAAGACAGAAAAAATAAAAATACTTCACGTTTAGAAGTAAAAACGTTAAAATTAGCTACAAACCTTGAGTTGGGAAGCCGTTCAAGACAATCTACTACAGATCAATTAGCTAAAAACAACGCTATTTTAACTCAGCTTTCTGCTCAGGCATAAGCTATTCTGCTAAAAAGCATTAAAAGATGCTGATCATTGAATAAATGGTCAGCATCTTTTTTTTGTGCCCATTTTTTTATCTCTTCCTGATTTCACTTGACACCTTATCTAATCATTTTTAAATATAACAGGTCAAAAAAAGGATCATCGAACGAACATTTGTCGATTCAACAACTTAAATGAACCTATTAGTTTCCATATCGTTTAGAGGGCGTTGGTAGGGCCTTCATAGGGCCTTCTTATATCGACTAGCCCTCTGAAGGCCTTCCCAATGCCCTGTTAAAACCTGCTGAATTAATAGGTGACAGTAAGCTGCCTTTAAGCCATTAAAAAACCCGGCCTCATTTTTAATGAGCCGGGTTGTACTATTTTTACTAAAATAATGCTGCTTACAATAAGCCTTTACAAATTCTTTTGATCACGCCCGGCCCTTCATAAATGAAACCCGTATAAAGTTGCACCAGCGATGCACCAGCTGCTAACTTTTCTTTGGCATCCTCCGGAGAGTGAATGCCACCCACACCAATGATAGGAAATGCACCGGCAGATTTTTTGGAGAGATACCTGATCACTTCGGTAGAACGCTTGGTGAGCGGCTTGCCACTTAAGCCCCCTGTTTCCTGGCTTAACTTTGCCGGGGTGTATAAACCATCACGGTCTATGGTAGTATTGGTGGCAATTACACCGGCTATATGGGTAGACTTTACAATGTCTACAATATCGTTTAACTGATCATCAGTTAAATCTGGTGCTATTTTCAATAAAATTGGTCTGCTGATGCCGTTTTTAGAATTGCGGTCCTGTAAAGTTTTCAACAAATGTGTTAAAGGTTCTTTTTCCTGCAGCTCTCTCAAACCTGGCGTATTGGGTGAACTTACGTTCACCACAAAATAATCGACCACATCAAACAGCCTGTCGAAACATTTAATGTAATCATTAACGGCCTCTTCATTAGGGGTCAGTTTATTTTTACCAATGTTGCCACCAATCACAATGGTGGGGTCTTTTTTCTTTAAAATCCGCAGGCGTTCGGCACAGGTGTCAACACCTTTATTGTTAAAGCCCATGCGGTTAATGAGGGCCTCATCTTCCTGCAATCGGAACATCCTGGGTTTTTCGTTTCCCGGTTGTGGCATTGGCGTAACGGTACCCACTTCAATAAAGCCAAAACCCAGGTTGCTTAAAGCCTCCACATATTCTCCGTTTTTATCAAAACCGGCGGCAAGGCCTACAGGGTTGCGGAATTTAATGCCAAACACTTCCCTTTCAAGTCCTTTAATGTTAACATCAAAAGTACTTCTTAAAATAGTCTTCCCAAATGGAAAGAAGTCATTGAACCATTTTAAACGTTTTACAACAAAATGGTGGACATTTTCCGGGTCGAACTGGAAAAATATAGGTTTAATGAAGCGATACATTTGGCGAAGATAGGAAGGTTTTTATTTTCTTAGCTCATCGGGGATAAAAAATGCAGCTAAAAATCGTATTTTTGCATCCAAATGATTTCAATAAACGACTTAACTTTCCTTATAGGCTCCAGAGCTTTATATGATGAAGCAAACTGGCATATCAAACCGGGTGACAGAGTAGGCCTGATTGGTGCCAATGGGACTGGAAAATCCACTCTATTAAAAATAATTGTTGGGGAATATGCACCTTCCTCTGGATCGATATCCATGTCTAAAGACCTGAAAATTGGGTACTTAAACCAGGATTTACTTTCTTATGAGTCGCACCACAGCATTTTGCACGTGGCCATGGAAGCTTTTGAACGTCAGAACCAGCTTCATGATGAGATAGAGGAATTGTTAAAGAAAATTGAAACCGATTATTCTGAAGATGTTCTTTATAAACTAAGTGATAAACAACAAGAGTTTGAAGCCCTTGATGGTTACAGCATAGAATACCGCGCCAACGAAATTTTAGCAGGTCTTGGTTTCAGCACTGAAGACCAGCACAGACCCCTGAATACCTTCTCCGGAGGTTGGAGAATGAGGGTAATGCTTGCTAAAATTCTTTTGCAAACACCAGACATCCTTTTACTGGATGAGCCTACCAACCACATGGATTTACCGTCTATTAAATGGTTAGAGACTTATTTAATGAGCTTTGAAGGTGCTATTGTCATCGTATCTCACGATAGGTATTTCCTTGACAAGGTAGTTAACCGCATTGTAGAATCCCGTAAAGGTAAGCTTACTTCCTATGCTGGTAATTATACTTTCTATGTAGAAGAAAAATCACTTCGCGGAGAGATCCAAAAAGGTGAATTTAAAAACCAGCAGGCAAAAATAAAACAAGAAGAAAAACTGATTGAGCGCTTCCGTGCCAAAGCCAGTAAGGCAAAAATGGCACAGTCGCGCATGAAAGCCCTTGATAAATTAGACCGCGTGGAAGATGTTGATGATGATAACCCTACGGTTAACTTCAGCTTCAAATTCACTAAACCTTCGGGCAGACACGTGGTGAAGATTGAAAATGCCAATAAAAGCTATCCTAACGTTCATATTCTTGAAAATGCAGAAGCTGTTATTGAAAAGGGCGATAAAATTGCCTTAATTGGTGCCAACGGTAAGGGTAAATCTACCTTATTGAGAATTATTGCCGGCGCTGAAGGTTTTGATGGTACCTGCGAAACAGGACATAACGTAACCACCACTTTCTTTGCTCAGCACCAGTTAGAATCATTGCACCTTGCCAACAGCATTTTAGAAGAAATGCAGGCTTTTGCACCTAAACATACAGATACAGAATTGCGTTCTATTTTAGGCTGTTTCCTTTTTACGGGAGATGATGTGTTTAAAAAGATCCGTGTTTTATCAGGTGGTGAGAAATCACGTGTGGCCTTAGCTAAATCGCTGACCACAGATTCTAACTTCCTGATTCTGGATGAGCCTACCAATCACCTGGACATTCAATCAGTAAATATCCTGATCCAGGCTTTAAAGCAATATGAAGGTACTTTTATTGCTGTATCCCATGACAGGTATTTCCTTGATAATGTAGCTAATAAAATCTGGTATATTGAAGATAGAAATATTAAACAATACCCGGGTACTTATGCAGAATACGAAGAGTGGAACAGCAAAAGACCACCTGCAGCACCTACCACCATTCCTTATAAAGCTGATAAAGAAGTAAAGCCTAAGGTTGAAGAAAAAAAATCGGCACCAAATACACAGCAGCAGTTAAAAAAGCTGAATGAGCAATTGCAGAAAACAGAAGCTGAAATTGCACAGCTGGAAGTGAATGTAAAAAGTATAGAAACAGAATTGGCAGACGACAAGGTTTATGGCGATAAAGCTAAACTTGCGGAAGTGAATTTAAAATATAAAACGGCAAAATCTACCTTAGATAAGGCACAACAGGTTTGGGAAGACCTTGCGGCTGAAATCATGGAAAAAGAAGCCTAATGATGATCATGGGGAGATTGCTTTTTTTGCTGCTCGCCTGTACCCAATTCGCTATGGCCCAACAAAGCCAGCTGCAAACAGTACAGTGCTACAATGCGCAAAAAGAACAATCTCTTCCTGTTATTGCCCTCAGTTCTACCGAGCAGCTGCTCTTTTCTTTTGACGACCTGCAGGGCGGCAGCAAAAACTACAGCTATGCTGTTGAACATTATACTGCCGACTGGCAGCCTTCGGGGCTTTCTACGGTAGATTATGTAATGTCTTTTGCCGGCGACCGCCTTACTGACTTCCAATACTCTTCTGGCACCCTCCAAAAATATACCCATTATAATTTGACCTTACCCAATGAACAGGTGAAGTTCAAAATTTCGGGCAATTACCTGCTGAAGGTTTATGAAAACGGAAATACCAACAAACCTTTGCTGAGCCAAAGGTTTTATGTGGTAGACAATAAAGTTTATATCAAGGCAGAGGTTAAACCCACTGCGCTAGTGGAAGAACGGAACAGCAGCCAAAAGGTTAATTTTACCATCGCCCATCCGCAGCTGAGCATTCAGCAACCGCAGCAAGACCTTAAAATTAGGGTTATGCAAAATGGAAACCCACATTCTGCTATTGTTAACAACAAACCAAGCTTTGTTCAACCGGGCCTTTTAACTTATAATGACCTTCAAAGTTATATTTTTAAAGGAGGCAATGAATTTAGAAAGTTCGATACCCGCAGTTTACGCTCACCGGGGGCACAAGTGAAGGAAATTTTAAAGGACAGCCTGACCACTGCTGTGCTGCTCACAGACCAAAGTCGCCACACACAAAAATACAGCAGTCAGTTTGACGAAAATGGCATTTATTACATTAGAAACCAGGACGGCCGTGATAACCAGACGGAAAGTGATTATGTAAATGTGCAGTTTACCCTCAAGGCTCCGCTTACGCAGCCTGCTGAGGTTTATGTTTACGGACGTTTTAATGATTTCAGGCTTGATCAACATTCAAAGCTGCATTATAATGCTGCTAAAAAAAGCTATCAAACCAATTTACTACTCAAGCAGGGCGTATATGATTATCAATATGTGAGTAAAGATGCTGCCACAGGTATGCTCAGCAGCACCTCATTGGAAGGATCTTTTTACGAAACAGGAAATACTTACCAGGTTTTTGTTTATTTCCGCAAACCTGGCAGCCGTTACGATCAGTTAATTGGTTATTTCAATACCCAAACAGATACACTCTTGCCCTCACAGTGAAATCTTGCCCAGCCATGATCATTAACCAGCACTTCTTCTTTACAATGGCCTAAAGCATCTACAAAAGTTTTCCCTGCATGCCTATGCCCCATTTCCATGTCTTTAAAGCCTTCATCGCCATTGCTCAATACAACGGCTAGTCCAGAACCGGGTACTTCGTCTACGCCCTCCCTGGTCCAGCCTATACAACAATTGTGGTCAAAATAATCTCTTTGCATGCCTTCAGCCTTTTCCATCCTCAATTGGCATAACAAAGGTAATACGTCTAACGCTACCAATTCAATGGTGGTTTGATTGCCCTGGTCATCATCGTCGGTATAAGTACAGCCATAAAGATCTGGGTAGAACAAGCAAGGAATGCCCTGCTCGCGCAATAAAATCAGCGCATAAGCCAGTGGACGAAACCAAAAGTCTACATAAGAAGACAGGGCCTGTAAAGGTTGTGAATCGTGGTTATCTACAAAGGTGATGGACAATTCGGGATGCATAGACACTAATGTACCTTCAAAAATTTGAGCGAGATCATAGTTTTCCTGCCTGCTGGCGAGGTAAAAGTTATGGTGTAAAATAGAGTCAAAAAGTTGTACCCTGCCGGCGGTTTGTTTTACATAGGCATCCATCTCTTCCAC
Organism: Pedobacter sp.; assembly: GCF_045628745.1. GTDB lineage: Bacteria > Bacteroidota > Bacteroidia > Sphingobacteriales > Sphingobacteriaceae > Pedobacter. The sequence continues at coordinate 693 of NZ_JAZQPU010000289.1, read as the reverse complement.
GCTATCAATAATCCAGTTCTCTGCAATAAAGAAAAAAGGGCGTTGATATTTGTTTTTAAGATGGTCTAGCCATTCGTTTAAAAAATCCACAGAGATGTGCTTAACAGCATCCAGGCGAAAGCCATCCATGCCACAGGTTTCATAATACCATTCACCCCAGCGTTTCAGTTCATCGCGAACGGCAACGTTACGGGTTTCAATATCGTTAAACATGAGGTAATCATAGTTACCAAACTCATTGGAAGGCACCTCTTCCCAGGACTCCCCATATTCATTTTGGATAGAGAAAATGCCATCTTGCTGCAAGTCTTCCGCCCTATCGATACCACTAAAACACTGGTGGTCCCATACAAAAGCGGAGTATTTTTCTGCCCTGCCGGGGAAGGTAAATTTCGTCCAGGCATCAATATCGAAAGCATCAGACTGGAATTCCAGCCTGTTATCAGGGTTAACCCGGCGTACTTTTACACGTTCCAACTCATCGGCACCTGCCTTATGGTTAAAAACCACATCGGCAATTGCGCTAATGTTCACTTCTTTCAAGGCTGCAATGGCCTGCAGGTATTCCTCTTTAGTACCATATTTGGTGGCTACACTACCTTTCTGGTCAAATTCGCCAAGATCATATAAATCATAAGCATCGTAACCCACGGATAAACCTCCCGATGTTGCTTTATATGCAGGAGGAAGCCA
>NZ_JAZQPU010000288.1:0-1845 GCF_045628745.1 Pedobacter sp. | reverse complement strand
TAGGTGCCTATATCGGTGGTGTCCACCTCTTCCCATTCCGAACAGAGAAGTTAAGCCCACCAGAGCCGATGGTACTGCGGTAACACGTGGGAGAGTAGGTCGGTGCCAAATCTTAAAGAAAGCCTGTAAGTGTAAACTTACGGGCTTTTCTTGTTTATAAACAACTTTTTTTAGCACAGTGTAGGGGCCTGAGTAAATAAGTAAAGTTTATAGTATTCAATATCACTTTTTTATTTTCTGTTTTTTTTAGCTGGCTGTTTTATTATAGGTTTAGAATAATGGGGTTTTAGCATAGCAAAAAACAGGGCAGATGGTTATCAACTAATACTACGGCTTGTTAGTCAATGATGGGATCCCTTTTTTTCTTTTTGATTTATCCATAAATAAATTGCTCCTACAAAAACCACATATATGGTGTAATTGAAAATAGCATGAGCATTTAAATGATATCGAAGTGTTAGCTGTTTCCAATATAAAGCTATTAACAAGAGCCTTGTAAGATTTAAAAATTGAAATCCTAGAATTCCCAAGGCTAGAAATACTAATTTTTGACTCAATGGTCTAGGAAAAGCAAGAATAAATGCGCTGAACAAACTCAGTATCCCATAACCCAAACAAGAATGGACCAGGATAAAACCACCTCCATCCTTAATGTGTAACCTGAACTGATCTGTATATACGTCATATCCTAGCATTCTTAAGAGGCTTGCAGTCGTACTGATGTTAAAATGTCTCCATTGGTTGATGTGATTTAAATGTTGAGCAATATACTCATTATAGTAGCCACCGGGCGTACTAACACCTATTATAGCTATATTGAAGTAATAGAAGATAAAAAATAACACAGGAAATATCACTAAGAATTTTAATGGTTTATGTTTTTTGATAGAAAGGTGGTGAATGGTATGTCTTTTTTTAATTTTAATTTCCTCCAGTTTTTCTTCTATTTTTATGTCTACCACTAAACGGAACCACAAACCTTGCATGATATGGAAAAATATTCCAGTTTTTCCTTCAAGTATTCCCCTCTGAACAATCATCCTATAAATAAAATAGAGAAAAGGACGTATATATAAGGGGAGCTGCCACCATAACCGCTTCATCCAGGCGTTTCTTTCATTGGGTGAACCGAATAAGTTTGGTTTAATACTTTGGATCCTTTGATGATGCATTCGCTCTATTTCTTCGGTAGCCATTAGGTCACTATAACGGTTATGCTTTTCTATCCAAAATTTGAAGTTGTTTTCTTTTAGATTTTCTTCAACCAGATGCCCGTTTTTCCAAATGGTTGTTTGACCAGGAACCTGAAATTTGTGGTCCATGTTTTCATTTAAGTCGGAGTAGCCTACTTGATACCTGAACATCTTTAATAAATATTTTGGATAATAACCCCCATATTTAATCCACTTTCCCTTATATATATTTTTGCGATTGAAGTAGATCCCATCCAGCTGCAGGTGATCTTTGTTTTTAAAGGCCAGCAACTGTATGCATAGTTCTGGTGAAACAACCTGGTCAGCATCTAAACCAATGATCCAGGGTGTTTTAATGGGAAAGGTATTTAAGGCCTGATCCCATTGCTGAGGATGGTTAACAAAGGGATGGTAAGCCGTACATATTTGATGAGCTTCACAAATTTGTAAAGTTTGGTCAGTACTTCCAGAATCCAACACAAATGTTTCAGCATCAAGTGCAGCTATAGAATTTAATAACCTCGGTAAGTGAATTGCTTCATTGAAGGTGAGGATGATAAAAGAAAACTCAGTTGACATGATGCTGATGTACTTGGTTGTACAGCTGGCCATACATGGTTAGTAATACTTTTTCTTTATAATCTTGCCTGAT
>NZ_JAZQPU010000287.1:0-4557 GCF_045628745.1 Pedobacter sp. | reverse complement strand
TTTGGCTTCAGGGAAACAAATGAGCGCTATTTTAAAAATGGGTATGACTTTGTCATTATGGACTTAGAACTTTAATGTTTATATATTTGCTTAAATAAGAATTTTAACATGACTAAAAAGAAAGACGATAAACAAGCACACGTATCTGTAGTCAATCAAAACTCCCTACAGTTTTTAGAAGCCTATATCAATAATCCATCTCCTACCGGATTTGAATACCCTGGCCAGAAATTATGGTTAGATTACCTTAAACCTTATATTGATGAAAGCTTCATTGATAATTATGGTACTGCAGTTGGTGTAATTAATCCTACAGCAGAATTTAAGGTGGTTATTGAAGCACATGCTGATGAAATTTCATGGTTTGTTAACTACATCACCCCCGAAGGTTTAATTTATGTAATCCGTAATGGTGGTTCTGATCACCAGATTGCTCCTTCAAAAAGGGTAAATATACATACTGAAAACGGCTTAGTGAAAGCAGTATTCGGCTGGCCTGCAATTCATACCCGCAATGGCGAAAAAGAAGAAGCACCAGCGCTTAAAAACATCTTCCTGGACTGTGGCTGTACCACTAAAGAAGAAGTTGAAAACTTAGGCATTCATGTAGGTTGTGTGATCACTTATGAAGATGAGTTTATGATCTTGAACGACCGCTATTATGTTGGTCGTGCTTTAGATAACCGTGCTGGTGGTTTTATAATCGCTGAAGTAGCACGTTTGCTTAAAGAAAACAAAAAAGAACTTCCATTTGGTTTATACATCGTTAACTCCGTTCAGGAGGAGATTGGACTTCGTGGAGCAGAAATGATTGCACACCGCATTAAACCTAATGTAGCCATCATTACTGATGTTACCCATGATACTTCTACCCCAATGATCAATAAGATTACACAGGGCGATTTGGCTTGTGGTAAAGGACCTGTGGTTTCTTATGCTCCTGCTGTACAAACGAACTTAAATAAGTTGTTGATTGAAACTGCAAAAGAAAATAACATTCCTTTCCAGCGTCAGGCTTCTTCACGTTCTACAGGAACGGATACAGATGCTTTTGCTTATTCTAATGGTGGTGTACCTTCTGCTTTGATTTCCTTACCATTAAGGTATATGCACACTACTGTAGAGATGATCCATAAAGAAGATGTAGATAACGTAATCAGTTTAATCTACCATTCTTTATTGAACATTGAAAAAGACCACGATTTTACTTATTTCAAATAAGACACCTATAAAGATGAAAAAGCGCGTTTGGGATCATCCTAAACGCGCTTTTTCTTTGATTTAATTTTTCATTCCTCATTTTTACTCAAATTACTGGACTGATTTTAAAATTTTTGAGTTATAAACCTAACTGTTTCCATATTGTTGGTCTTCTACCAGCTAAACTGGCAAAGTAATTGTGCATCATTGTCGAATTATGAGATTAAGAGCCTAAAAGAATCCTATTATAGGGCTATTATCATTTATTTAGAAGAAAAATAAGTACTTTAGTCATAAATAAGTATTTACTTACACTAACCCTTTAACTTATTAATTATAATATTTAATGAAACCCACCTTATTAATCCTAGCAGCAGGCATGGCAAGTCGTTATGGCAGCATGAAACAAATAGATGGCTTTGGCCCAAATCAAGAAACAATTATAGACTATTCCATATATGATGCCATTAAAGCCGGTTTTGGAAAGGTTGTCTTTATTATTAAAGAAGAATTTGTAGATAACTTTAAGGCCATCTTTGAACCTAAATTAGCAGGTAAAATTGAAACTGAGTATGTATTCCAGAATTTCGACCTTAAACAATTTGGAATTGACGAAGAAATAGAAAGAGCAAAACCCTGGGGTACTGCGCATGCTATACTTTCTGCAAGAAATACCATTAAAGAACCATTTTGTGTCATCAATGCTGATGATTTCTATGGTCTTGACGCCTATGAGAAAATGGTTGATTTCTTAAACAACGAAGTGAATGGTAGCAACTATTCCATGATTGGCTATGAGATTGGCAAAACATTATCAGAATATGGTGCTGTGTCTCGTGGTGTTTGTCAAGTGGATGCTGCTGGTAACCTGGAAGAAATTATAGAACGTACTAAAGTTTATAAAGATGGTGACCATATTGTTTATGAAGAAGATGACCAAAAATATCCTTTAGCTGTTGATACGCTTGTATCTATGAATTTCTGGGGTTTTACGCCTGAAGTGTTTAAAACAACAGAAGATCTTTTCCGCGTTTTCGCAATGGAGAATAAAGAAAATCCTAAATCTGAATTCTTTATTCCATTGGTAGCTGAACATTTGATAAAAACAAATACAGCTGATTTTAAGGTAATCCCTACAGACAATAAATGGTTTGGTGTAACTTATAAAGAAGATAAACCTATCGTACAGGCAAGTATCGACCAGTTAATTCAAGATGGTTTATACCCTGAAAATTTGTGGAACAATTAACTTACCAATATCAATTCTTAAAATACCATACATAAAAAAGAGCCCTCGAAAATTTCAAGGGCTCTTTTTTTATGTATGGACTACAATTTATTTTTTGTCGTCTTTTACTTCTTCAAAATCAACGTCAGTTACATTGTCGCCACCAGTAGCTGGTTGCTCACCTGTAGGCTGACCGCTTGAAGGTGCGCCGCCATCCTGACCTGCTTTGTACATTTCTTCAGACGCTTCATTCCATGCTGTTTGAAGTTCAGCCTGAGCTGCATCAATATCAGCAAAGTTTCTAGTTGCATGAGCATCTTTCAGTTTTGTTAAGCTGCTTTCGATTGGAGCTTTTTTATCTGCAGAGATTTTATCACCAAATTCTTTCAATTGTTTTTCAGTAGAGAAGATCAAAGCATCTGCGCTGTTGATTTTGTCTGCTTCTTCCTTTTGAATTCTGTCAGATTCAGCATTTTGTTCTGCTTCTTCTTTCATTTTTTTGATCTCTTCGTCAGTTAAACCTGAAGAAGCTTCAATGCGGATTTTTTGCTCTTTACCAGTAGCTTTATCTTTTGCACTTACGTGTAAGATACCGTTAGCATCAATATCAAATGCAACTTCTACTTGAGGAACACCACGTGGAGCTGGTGGAATACCATCTAAAATGAAACGGCCAATTGTACGGTTCTGAGCAGCCATTGGACGCTCACCTTGTAAAATATGGATCTCAACTGATGGCTGGTTATCAGCAGCAGTAGAGAAAGTTTCAGCTTTTTTAGAAGGAATAGTAGTGTTAGCTTCAATTAATTTAGTCATTACACCACCCATAGTTTCGATACCTAAAGAAAGAGGCGTAACGTCTAATAATAATACGTCTTTCACTTCACCTGTTAATACACCACCTTGGATAGCTGCACCAATAGCAACAACTTCATCAGGGTTAACACCTTTAGAAGGTTCTTTACCAAAGAAAGCTTTTACAGCTTCCTGAATAGCAGGCATACGGGTAGAACCACCAACTAAAATGATTTCATCAATATCAGAAGTTTTTAAACCAGCATTTTTCAAGGCAGATTTACATGGATCAATTGTACGTTTAATCAAATCACTAGCTAATTGCTCAAATTTAGCACGGCTAAGTGTTCTAACTAAGTGTTTTGGGCCAGTTGCATCAGCAGTAATGTACGGAAGGTTAATTTCTGTTGATGTAGTGCTAGATAATTCAATTTTAGCTTTCTCAGCAGCTTCTTTTAAACGTTGTAATGCCATTGGATCTTGGTGTAAGTCCATGCCATATTCGTTTTTAAATTCACCTGCTAACCACTCAATAATGATATGGTCAAAGTCATCACCACCTAAGTGAGTATCACCGTCAGTAGATTTTACTTCAAAAACACCATCACCTAATTCTAATACAGAAACATCATGTGTACCACCACCGCAGTCAAACACAACGATTTTCATATCTTTATGAGCTTTGTCTAATCCGTAAGCTAAGGCAGCAGCGGTAGGCTCATTAATGATACGTTTAACTGTTAAACCAGCAATTTCTCCAGCTTCTTTTGTAGCCTGACGTTGAGCATCGTTGAAATATGCAGGAACAGTAATAACTGCTTCTGTTACTTCTTGACCCAAGAAATCTTCTGCTGTTTTTTTCATTTTCTGCAAAATCATTGCAGAAATTTCTTGTGGAGTATATTTACGATCGTCTATTTCTACACGTGGCGTATTATTATCACCTTTTACAACCTTATATGGAACACGTCCAACTTCTTTAGTAACCTCAGCAAAGCTGCTACCCATAAAGCGTTTAATTGAATAAATCGTCTTTGTAGGGTTGGTGATTGCCTGACGTTTAGCCGGTTCACCTACTTTACGCTCACCATTTTCTGCAAATGCAACAATTGATGGAGTCGTACGCTTACCTTCACTGTTGGATATAACTACAGGTTCGTTACCTTCCATTACGGATACGCAAGAATTTGTTGTTCCTAAGTCTATACCAATTATTTTTCCCATTTTATTATATCTTTTAATGTATATTTTATTCTATACCTCGTGTTAAACAAGGGTTGTGCCAAATACTGTTTGGCAGGTTAATGACATATCTTTAGACGCAATCGGCAAAA
>NZ_JAZQPU010000286.1:0-1741 GCF_045628745.1 Pedobacter sp. | reverse complement strand
TTTTTGCATAGGTGGGGTAGGATTGGAAAATGTGTGAGCATTAAGAACTAAAGATAAAGCAATTGTTTTGATTGAAACCCCAGGTTTAGCCGATTTAATGCTACACCGCTTACCTCAAAAATCCAGGGAATATAGATATTAGTAGAATGAAGTTCTATTGATCAGCACTCCAATCTAGTAAATCATTATATAACTTTTCTATCTTTTTCGAACTGTTGGCAGAATATAGATTAATCAACTTTTCATTGAATTCCTTAGATTTAGGGAAACCTTTAGCTTTCATTTTATCATTTACGTGATCGATTACCTTTTGAAGCAGCACCTTGTTCCCAGGAAAATTATCAGAACAATAAAGAACAAATAAACCCCATGTCAAATATTCATCAAACACTTTTATTGGAGTGGGGTAATGTTCTGTAGATCGAATATCTTTATTGACCCAGATACTTCTTTTGTTAAAAATGGAATCAAGTTTATTCTTGAATTTAGCACTTAAGGGGCCGACATAGTTGTGGTCAATCTCTGTAAATATTACTCTACTATTCATTATCTCATTAAGTTCAGATGTCCATTCCGAATTATATTTAATAGTTGGCAAAACCAACATGGTTTCCTTAAATGATTGATCCTCGAAAGTATTAGTTGAATTTATACCTCCTATTAACGGAGAAGTTAAAATCAAGTAACTGTTTATTTTCAAGTCAAATCGCTCTTCAAGCCATTTTTTTTGTTTATTAATTACACCAAATACTTTAAAATCATCTACAATTTTATTATAATCAGCTTTATGGGTTTGATAAAATTTTCTAAATCCTGATTTATGGGCAAAGTCTTCTATATCTGTCTTATAAGTAATTATGGGATCAGATTTTACTTCAAAGTTTCCAACTCCTTTGGCAGGGAAATTATAAGCCCCAGTTCGTTCCAAACTACTTCCATTAAACTTAAAACCATAAGCATTCGAGGAAAGTATAATATGATATATTATACTTTCCTCTAAAAGAGAGTTCATCTTCTTTATAGCGTTGTGATTGGCATAAGGACTGAAATGTTTAATAACTTCATTATAATAGCTAGTATTATGATTTACCATATTTGAATCTTTCAAACCAAGTTCAGTCATTGCAAACATAATGTAGGTCAACTCTTGAACCTCATTGATTTCTATTTTTACTTTTCCGTCGTTTCTTTTTATATAGTCCGAATTGAATGAAACCTCATTCTCTTGTGCTAATGAGTAATAAGGGGAAAATAAAATGGCAAGTACTGTAAAAAAAGAAGAGATCGCTTTCATTTGAATTTTAAGAGAATTTTAAAAAAGCCAATATACACAAACATGTCACTTGGACGTATTATCATTTCGGCCTAATTTCATTGATTGGAATTGCAACAATAAAATAGATATTTATAAGCTGCACCTCTAATACTCACTTCAAAGAATGGAGAAAAGCAAGAAAGACCGCCTCAAATAACAAGCAATTTATTAAAGCATCTGAATGGCAAAGCACATTTTGGCTATGCAAGTAAAGATTCCCTCCACAACTATAGATACAATAAAATTTAAAACTAAAATTCTTTTTTTGCAATGTCAAAAGCAACATTAGTTTTTTAATTCAAATAATAAGATGGAAACCCTGTCAAAGAGCTCTTTCAGTAAAATTCTATCTTCTAATTCTTTAATATTCATAATTTGATTTTTTACTGCGAATAAAAGTACAAGCAAGAACCATAGTCTTACGTC
>NZ_JAZQPU010000285.1:0-2366 GCF_045628745.1 Pedobacter sp. | reverse complement strand
GGAGGGGTTTTGATGATGAATTCGAAAGACTTGTCAGCATAAACAGTAATTACAACTGGTAATACTTTACCGGGCTTATCTTGGGTACGAGCGTTAAATTGCTTGCAAAACTCCATAATGTTCACCCCTTTAGCACCCAATGCAGGTCCTACTGGTGGTGATGGATTTGCAGCTCCACCTTTGATTTGTAATTTAACAAGCGCACTGACTTCTTTTGCCATTTTCTGTTTTGTTAATTGTAATACTCAATGTTAAATATTGGAAGCATGTAACATTTAAGGTCTTATTATTCTTTTTCAACTTGCATATAGTTAAGCTCCAGAGGACTTTTCCGTCCAAAGATTTTAACCATTACCTTAAGTTTCTTTTTCTCTTCGTTCACTTCTTCGATAACACCTGTGAAACCATTAAATGGTCCATCCATTACCTTAACGTTCTCTCCAACATAGTAAGAAACATTCATGGTTTCACCTTGCTGGCTCATCTCATCAACTTTCCCTAAAATACGATTAACCTCTGCTTGACGCATAGGTACTGGATTACCGCCTTTATCCCCTAAAAATCCGATAACACTGTTAACGCCTTTTATGATGTGTTCTAACTCACCGTCTAATGCGGCTTCAATTAAAACATAACCCGGGTAGAAGTTACGTTCTTTGGCAATTTTCTTACCATCTTTCATCTGGTAGTACTTCTCCATAGGGATCAATACCTGTGGAACAAGATGTGAGAAACCTAAACGACTAATTTCAGAATCGATATACTGTTTAACTTTCTTCTCTTTCCCGCTAACAGCCCTAACTACATACCACTTTAACTGATCGCTCATTTAGCTATTTATATATTAATTAGAAAGTGACTTATAAAAAGTATCCAAAATAAAAGTTGACCCCTTATCCATTGCAAAGATAACCAACGCAATGATAAATGAAGCTACTAGAACCAACACTGCCGAATTTAATAAATCCGCCCATGCAGGCCAGGTAACCTTTTGGGTCATTTCTTCATATGATTCTTTAAAAAATTGAACTACCTTAGCCATATTTTAGTTTTTGCACGGGAACAAGGATTCGAACCCTGATCAAAGGTTTTGGAGACCTCTATTCTACCGTTGAACTATTCCCGTGTATATTATTAAAAAGACTTAGTACTTAGGTGTTCGGCACATATTAACCGTACCTAAGTACTAAGCTTTCTTATATTTTGTACAAATGTACGAAATATTATTTTAAAATTTCAGTTACCTGACCAGCACCTACTGTTCTACCACCTTCACGGATAGCGAAACGTAGACCTTTTTCCATTGCAATAGCGTTAATCAATTTAACTGTGATTGTTACGTTATCACCTGGCATAACCATTTCAGTTCCTTCAGCTAGTGAAATCTCACCAGTAACGTCTGTGGTACGGAAATAGAATTGTGGACGGTATTTATTAAAGAATGGTGTGTGACGACCACCTTCTGCTTTTGACAATACATAGATCTCAGCTTTGAAATCTGTGTGAGGAGTTACAGTACCTGGTTTACAGATAACCATACCACGACGGATATCAGTTTTCTCAATACCACGTAATAATAATCCTACGTTATCTCCTGCTTCACCATAATCAAGGATCTTACGGAACATCTCAACACCTGTTACAGTTGATTTAAGATTTTCTGCACCCATACCCAAGATCTCTACTGGATCTCCTGAGTTGATTACACCACGCTCAATACGACCAGTTGCTACAGTACCACGACCAGTGATCGAGAATACATCTTCAACAGGCATTAAGAATGGAAGGTCAGTTAAACGTGGAGGAATTGGAATGTAGCTATCTACAGCATCCATTAATTCCATGATTTTTCCAACCCATTTCGGATCACCGTTCAAGCCACCTAAGGCAGAACCTTGGATAACTGGAATGTCATCACCTGGGAATTCATAGAAAGATAATAACTCACGAATTTCCATCTCTACTAATTCAAGCAATTCTGGATCATCAACCATATCCACTTTGTTCATGAATACAACCAATGAAGGAACACCTACCTGACGAGCCAATAGAATGTGCTCACGAGTTTGTGGCATCGGACCATCTGTAGCAGCTACAACGATGATAGCTCCATCCATTTGCGCAGCACCAGTAACCATGTTCTTCACATAATCCGCGTGACCTGGACAGTCAACGTGAGCATAGTGACGGTTAGCAGTTGAATACTCAACGTGTGATGTATTAATGGTGATACCTCTTTCTTTTTCCTCAGGAGCTGAGTCAATCGAATCAAATGAACGCGCCTCAGATAAACCTGCATCAGATAACACTTTAGTGATAGCTGCTGTTAAGGTTGTTTTACCGTGGTCAACGTGACCGATTGTGCC
>NZ_JAZQPU010000284.1:0-3086 GCF_045628745.1 Pedobacter sp. | reverse complement strand
ATGGCCAGTCCGAAGGCAAATAGCGTGTTCGAAGAACTTTCCTTAAAATCCCTGGATTCACCACCCAAATCAGTAGAAAATGTTTCATCGAGAACTTTTGCTGAAATCCTGTCCATGGCTTCAATACCATCGCCAATACTTTTTCCGGGCGCAAGACCAGCAGAAACGGTGGCTGCAGTGAAACGGTTGTTACGGAATAATTGCGGCGGACTGCTTTCTTCTTTGGCACTCACCACGTTATCCAGCTGGATAAGTTCATTTTTATTGTTTCTCACATAAACAGAACTTAAATCAAGTGGGTCTTTACGGTCAGAAACTTCAAACTGTCCGATAACCTGGTATTGTTTGCCGTTCATGAAAAAGTAAGAAAAACGCTGTCCACTTAAGCCCAGTTGTAAAGCAGAACCAATATCTTGTGCAGATACACCAAGGTTTTTTGCTTTCGCACGGTCAATTGTTAAGTTGATCTCAGGCTTGTTGAATTTCAAATTCACATCAGAAGTGGTGAAGGTAGGGTCGTTAGACACTTCTTCCATAAACAAAGGCACCTTTTCCCGCAGCTTCTCAAAGTTCTGTGCCTGGATAATATAATTTACTGGCAAGCCTCCTCTACGTCCTACGGAGATGGTTGGTTGCTGTGTAACTACCACTTTTCCTTCGGTAAATTTGCGTGTAATTCTGGTCAGGTCTGTTGCAATATCCGCCTGCGACCTGTTGCGGTCACCAGGTTCTAACAGTCCCATTCTTACAAAACCCCCGTTTGTACTTCCACCGCCAAAACCCGGCGAAGTAATGGTAATATTCACTTTTTTCTCCGGAACAGAGTCTAATACCAATTGGTTGATTTTAGAAATAAAGCGATCCGTATAAGCAAAAGATGCTCCCTCTGGAGTCGTTACATTCATGTTGATGGCACTACGGTCATCATAAGGGGCAGTTTCTTTAGGAAGGATATTCCAGAAGAGGGCAATTAAGCCCACACAAGCCAATATAATAGGGATGGCAAGCCATCTTTTGTCGAGGAATTTATTCAGGTTATGAGCGTAATTTTCATTAAGCTTCACAAAATAAGGCTCTGTCATGTCGTAGAACTTCGATTTCTTGTGCCCTGTTTTTTTCATCAGGTAAGCATTCAACATCGGAGTCAGCGTAAGAGAAACAAAGGCTGATATGAGCACTGCGGCACCAATTACAATTCCAAATTCCCTGAATAACCTACCCACAAAACCTTCCAGAAAGATAACAGGTAAGAATACCGCAGCGAGGGTAATGGAAATGGAAATTACAGCGAAGAAAATTTCATTGGAACCTTTAATGGCCGCTTCAAAAGGAGAGTAGCCCTCTTCAATTTTCTTGAAAATGTTCTCCGTAACCACAATACCATCATCTACCACCAGTCCTGTGGCCAATACAATAGCCAGCAGCGATAATACATTAATGGAGAAGCCAAAGATGTACATGACGAAAAAGGTGAAAACCAGCGATACCGGAATATCAATAAGGGGCCTGAAGGCGATGGCCCAATCTCTAAAAAACAGGTAGATGATCAAAATCACCAATACCAGGGAGATCAATATCGTTTCCGCTACTTCGGTTACAGAACTTTTGATAAATAGGGTAGTGTCTAAAGAAATATTGAGCTTGATATCTTTGGGGATATCTTGTTGCAACTGTTCAAATCGTTTGTAAAACTCTTCAGAAATCTCCAGGTAATTGGCGCCGGGCTGAGGTACCAATCCTATGGCCACCATCGGTTTTCCTGATTCTCTTAATACAGTTTCTTCGTTTTCTGAACCTAAAACAGCGTAGCCCACATCTTTCAGCTGCACTATATTATTAGAATCATTTTTTAGAATCAGGTCGTTAAATTCCTGTTCAGTGGTTAACTTACCTAAGGTTTTTACCACGAGTTCTGTGTTAGCCCCTGTAATTTTTCCTGATGGCAATTCCACGTTTTCCGTGTTCAAGGCGTTGACAATATCCTGGGTAGTTAAGCCATAAGCAGCAAGTTTATCAGGCTCCATACGGATACGCATCGCATACTTTCTTTGCCCCTGTATCTGTACGCTACTCACACCAGTAATGGTCTGAAGCCTATCAGCAATTACATTTTCTGCATAATCACTCAGCTGCATTACATTGCGCTTATCACTCTGAATGGTCATGGTAATTACCGCATCAGAGTTAGCATCAGCCTTACTTACAATAGGGTTACCATCAATATCCTTAGGTAAACTTCTTGCTGCCTGCGAAACTTTATCGCGGACATCATTTGCCGCATCATCAATATTTTTATCTAAATTGAACTCAATGGTGATGTTACTGGTTCCCTGGTTACTGGAAGAAGAGATATTCCGGATACCATCAATACCATTGATCGACTTTTCAAGGGGCTCGGTAATCTGTGATTCAATAATATCTGAGTTAGCACCTGGGTATGATGTACGCACAGATACTACCGTAGGGTCAATATTAGGATATTCCCTGACACCCAGGAAGGTATAGCCGATGACGCCAAAGAGCAGAATCATCAGGTTCATGACGATGGCCAGAACGGGCCTTTTTATACTGGTGGTTGAAATGCTCATGTTGTCTTAATTATTTTTTACAATACTAACCGTTACCGGTGACCCTTGTTTTAAGGCCATGGCGCCGGTTGTTAAAACTGTGTCTCCAACTTTTAATCCCGCAGTAATTACAATATCCTCTGCCGTACGTGTGCCTGCTTCTACAGTTACCTGCTCGGCTTTTCCATTTTTACTGATGAAAACTGTTTTACCTTTCAATACCGGGATGATGGCTTCATTAGGAATTAACAATGCATTGTCCATGGTACTTAGTGAGAGGCCAATTTTAGCGAAGGCACCGGGTAAAAGCTCCATGTTTGCATTTTGGGCGATGGCCTTAATTTGTAAAGTACGGGTCTGCGTATTGATGCCGGGCTCTATGGCAAACACTTTTCCTGTATAAACCTTAGCAGAGCCACTTGTTGTAAACGATATAGGCGAATTCATTTTGATCTGCCCTACATACTTTTCCGGAACAGAAAAGTTGATTTTGATAGGGTTGATGTTCATTAAATTGGC
>NZ_JAZQPU010000283.1:0-14888 GCF_045628745.1 Pedobacter sp. | reverse complement strand
CAAGCTGTTCATCATTTCAGTTCCATTTCCAGGGAATTTGTACGCTGCTTTTAGGTGTGCGCAATATGTAAAACGAAACTATCCTGATGTTAAAATAGCAATGGGTGGCGGTTTCCCAAATACTGAATTACGTTCTGTTTCAGACACGAGGGTGTTCGAATTTTTCGATTATATCTGCTTGGATGATGGGGAATTACCAATAGAATTAATCTACGATGCCATCATCAAAGGAGGGGATTTTAACCTGTATAAACGAACCTTTATGTTGGAAAACGGAGAGGTTACCTATAAAAATGATGCATTACGAAGTGATTACAAACAGGCTGATGTGGGTACGCCAGATTATAGTGACTTACACCTGGATCAATACATTTCGGTCATTGAAATTGTAAACCCTATGCACAGGATGTGGAGCGATGGACGGTGGAACAAATTGACCATGGCGCATGGCTGTTACTGGGGCAAATGTACATTTTGCGATATTTCTCTGGATTATATTAAGGTTTATGAACCCGTTGCCGCTAAATTAATTGTGGACCGGATTGAGGAGTTAAGTGAAAAAACAGGTCAAAACGGCTTTCATTTTGTTGATGAGGCTGCACCACCAGCCCTGATGCGGGAAGTAGCCTTAGAAATATTAAGAAGTAAGATTTCTGTAAGCTGGTGGACGAATATTCGATTTGAGAAAAGCTTTACCAGGGATTTATGTATGTTGCTCAAAACATCAGGCTGTATCGCCGTTTCTGGTGGTTTAGAGGTCGCATCAGACAGGTTATTGAAATTAATCGACAAAGGTGTTTCCGTAGAACAAGTAGCACAAGTTACCCGTAACTTAACAGAAGCAGGGATTTTGGTACATGCTTATTTGATGTATGGTTATCCAACGCAGACTATTCAAGAGACTGTAGATAGTTTGGAAATGGTGCGACAAATGTTTGAAGCAGGAGTTTTACAATCAGGCTTCTGGCATCAGTTTGCGATGACTGCCCATAGCCCGGTTGGCCTTTATCCAGAAAGATTTGGTGTGGTCAAAGAAACGGAGGTCATCGGGACTTTTGCCAACAATGACATCAATTATATCGATAAAACAGGAATTGACCATAATAAATTCAGCTTTGGTTTAAAGAAGTCGTTGTACAATTTTATGCATGGCATTTGTTTAGATTACAAACTGCAAGACTGGTTTGATTTTAAGATTCCTAAAGTGAGTATTCCTGCTGGCTTTATTAAGAGTGCTTTAAGGGAAGAGAGCAAGTTCAACACTAAACCGACGGCAAAAGTTGTTTGGTTAGGAGGAAAGCCAGAAATTACAAGTTATACAAAGAGTAAAAAGGGTAATTCATTCGTCACCATGATTTTAACTTTTCACGATAAAAAGGAAAGCTTTACCGTTCAAACTAACCAAAATGAAGGAGAATGGCTTTCTTCCATCCTCGAAAAATTAGCGGTAGCCGGGCCCAAGGTTTATACTTTTCAAGAAATTAAAGCCGATTTTGAATTGACTATGGAACATTTTGAGCTGTTCTGGTATTCAAAACCAATTTATACTTTAAGAGATTTTGGCTTGTTAATTTTGTAAACAGATGCTGTGGTGCTCAGTCATCTTCACGGTTTAGACTAATTTTCGAAAGTACGTTATATGGAACTTTGAATTACCAAGCTTATCCTTAACATATTCGTCTTTGTTAAGGATAAGCTTGCTTATTAAAAATGAGATAACGCCTAGTGCTTATCGGCAAAGTTTCAGCTCATCAAATCAATGATCCAAAGCTATTTTAACATTAAACTTCTAATAGGCTCATTCCGTAATTCATGATAACCACTACTATTAATTGAGGTTACATAAGTGAATTTTTACACCTTTAGTATGATTTACAATAAGCTCATGCTCAATTTAAAATAAGTTTTAAGTAGAAATACATCAAAGATTAAAAATAGGCATAAGATCAGTTCCTGTCTGAAGATTAAAAAAGGTTAATTGCGGACTAGGGTAAATGGCGCGTTATGGGTTTGCAATCCTTATTTTTAAGTGATAGTGTTCGTCAATATTATCTACATAGGCTTTTTTGTAATTTAGCTATTGATATAGACTAATCATGTCGAACCTTTATAAATGAAACAAATTTTAGAAACAAATCGTCTGATCTTAAGAGAGCTCAATCAAAGTGACGCAAAAAATTTTTATGATTTAAACTCAAATCCCAATGTAATAAAATATACCGCAAATTCAGCTTTTAAGAATGTAGAAGAAGCAAGGGAATTCCTTGAAAAATATCAAGACTATAGATTGAATGGTTGTGGCAGGTGGGCCGTAGTAGAGAAGACCACTAATAAATTTATTGGTTGGTGCGGATTGAAATTTGACGAAACTAAAAATGAAACTGATATTGGATTTCGTTTCTTTGAAGAAGAATGGAACAAGGGCTATGCAACAGAAAGTGCAACTGCTTGTTTGCAGTATGGCTTTGAAAATCTAAAATTAAAGCGTATAGTTGGGCGAGCAATGAAAGAAAATATTGGCTCTATAAAAGTCCTTGAAAAAATAGGTCTTAAATACGAAAAAGATGTAGAATTTGATGGAAAAGAAGCTGTAATCTACAAAATAGAATTATAAAAAAAGCATAGCCTACCGCTTAAGTAATATCATTAATAACGATGGCATTATTTAGCAGTGTTTGGTGTTCATTGACATTCAAGTTTTGATCTTGACCCTAAAAAGACTTTTATTCTCTTATGTTTATATTCATCTGCACATTAAGAATTTTGAACAGATGATGATCTATATACAAACGTTGCATTTGAGAAAGAAACAGGCTAAAGCATTTTACTTTTAAGCTCCTTATATTTTGAACGTCCACAGTCAACATTTCACCACCTTGTAACAGCAGACTACCTCGAGCCAGGACTAACTACTACCTTATCAGAAAATTCCAAATTAACGAGGTAAGATTTACGGGTGCGTTCAAAGCTTTTAGGAAGTACTGGATAGTGGTGGTGCTATTGATATGAGTCATGAAATGACATTATTGGCCTTAAATTCAAAAATAGATCACATTGAAGAGGCCTTGCAATATTATACAGCGATCCATAATCAACTCGATTTCTTTATTTCAAGAGGCAAGAAGTTTCAAAAGTCGGCGATTCCTAGTTTACCTGTAAAAGACCCTTCAAATTTTCTAAAAGAAGTGTACAATTAATACTTATATAAAAGTCACTCACCAGGAAGCTAAGGAATCCTAGTATTGAAGAGGGGAAATACTATCACATACATCTTGTAATAAAACTTAATGAGTAATTAAGCTGTGAATCAGGTCTACGTTATTTTATATTTAACTATTCATAAAAACATAACATATAAGCTTTTGTTGAAAGTAAAACTATTCAATTTTTATTTCGATGGTAAAAGAAATAGACCACTCCTCATTTGAAAGTATCATGCAGGTAGGAACTGGATTTTGGGCTTCAAAAATTTTACTAGCAGCTGTTAAATTTCAGCTCTTCATCTTAAAGCCGAAAAAAAAAGCTTGTCTGCTGGACAAATTAAGGAGACACTGAAGCTGAAATGTACGGATAGGAATGTCCATGATTTTCTAGATTCCTTAACTGCATTCAAATTTCTTTATCTCGAAGGGCTTTTAGAACAGGCTATTTATTTCAACAGCTCCCATACAGATACCTTTCTGGACAAAAATAAACCTTCATATATTGGCGGACTACTTGAAATGCTAAATAACCGCCTATACTGGGCACCAAAAACCCTCTAAAAAAAAATCGAACCTGTAAAACTTGTTTTACAGGATCGATTTCGAAAGTTAGCTTATGAAAAAGGCAATTTTTTCAGTGCTTTCCGAGTAGTCGCCGGCATTTTTTTATTAAATGATCGGTAACTAATGAGGATTTCTCTATTTATCCCAAAAAACGCGTGTGTCCATATTATCTGGCCCACCATTGTCTGCAACCGCTGCCTGGTAATTCGTTGAATTTGCAGAAAGCTCAAGCGTAGGATAAACAAACCGGCGAACAAAACCACCAGTTATATTTTGTCCCGGGATGGTATTGGGTGATAAGGCTGGAAAACCGCTCCTCCTGAAGTTAGCAAATGCCTCGGCACCATTGCCCCACGACGCCACCCAATATTGAGTATTAATAAGGTTGAGTGCATTTGTCGTTCTATAAGCGTTAACGGGATTATTAATAAATGCATTTTGCGTAGCTAAAGGAATGATGGCTGCTGGGCTATAGGTTGTCCATTGGTCCATTGCCGCACGTATACCATTAGCATAATACACATCAGGTGTACTACCGCCATTTATCCAGCCTCTAAAAGCGGCCTCCGCCAATAGTAATTGCGTTTGAGCATAAGTGATAAAAAATTGCGGAGCGGTTAAACTACCGAAAACACTATAATTAACTTGGGAATAATTAAAACCCGAGCCGTTACTGCCTCTAAATCCCGGGGCAGTTGGTAAAGTAGCATTGCTATACCCTACAGGAAGTCCGAACTGATTTGCGGATATGGTATCTGGTACGCTTGTAGGTGCCGCTAAGGGGTTTGCATATTTGCCGGATATAAACTTCAATCGAGGATCACCACTATTTTTTAGTTGATCTACAAAGGGAGCCGCTAAATAATAAGTATTCGCAATAGCAGTAATAGACTGGCTCACGGGATTCACGTAAGTTGTATTGTATTTCAGAAAACAGTTGTCGGCATTTGATGTCATTACACCACCAGCTACGGCAGCTTGCACAATAGCTTGCGCTTTTGCAGGGTCAATTTTACTATATCTCATACCTAATCGAAGTAATAAGGAATAACCCAATCTTTTCCATTGGGCGATATTGCCACCATAAAACACATCAGCCTTTTCTATATCCTTTGCTGGATCTAAAGCTGCCGTTGCCGCAGTAACTTCGTTAATCAGGTCGGTGTAAATCGCTGCCTGATTATCATATTTAGGGGTAAGCACATTTGATAAATAGGCTTGTCCGGCTTCACTATATGGCACGTTTCCGTAAGTGTCAACCAGCATCATAAATTGGTAGGCTTTCCAGATTCTGGCTTCGTTATATAAATTTGTTCTTGCTGCATTGTCTTTGAGTTGGCTTAATATTTGGACCAATAATTGAACAGGGCCTGAAGAGCTTGTGGCACCAGTATTTGTCCCCGTATATTCAGCATTCCACTTTTGCACAGTGTAGGTTTGGTTCATTTGATTAAAATTAAATGCCGAGGTGATTCCGGAAAACGGATTTACAAATTGCTGCACAATTGTTGGCTCAGTTTCCATAGTCGCTCCATGCGTTCCAAATTGTGCACTCGTAAACAAGAATGACGCGTCGAGTTCTGTTGGATTATTTGGATTAACATTTAATTTATCAAACTCTTTATTGCAACTGGAAATTAATGGAACCAAGATTGCGATGGCTATAATTCTGATTAAATTTTTCATATCGTATATAGAGTTAGAATTTTACATTTAAGTTAAATCCGTAAGTACGTGTTGTTGGTAGCGATGCTTGCTCATAACCTGTTAGGTTATCTCCGCTTGAGGCTATTGCTTCGGGATCAATGTTAGGCGTATATTTCTTAATGATCCATACATTATGACATACCGCAGAAAGCACCAGGCCTTTCACATATTTTTTATTAATTAATCTAGACAAGTCGTATCCCAACGAAAGGTTTCTTAATTTAACAAAGCTAGAGCTGTAAATAAATGGATCTAAGATATTCGTTGAACGATAATTTGCGTAAAAATCTTCTGCATTTACAGCGGTGGTATTTGGTAATCCGTCAGTAGAGTTTACGCCAGTAAAAATTACTCCACCATCACGACCAGGTAAAGACTCTTTTGATAAACCTTCTCTTAATAAGTTTAAACTTGTGCTCGAGAGTACTTTACCACCCGCTTTATAATCAATATGGGCAATAAAGGTAAAGCCTTTGTAATTCAACGTATTTAGCCAACCGCCTGTTGCTGTAGGAAGGCCACTACCAAAATTAACTGGTTGAGCACTTGCAACGGGTTTGCCTCCCGATAATACTATATTTCCTGAATCATCGCGCTTGTAAGTTGAACCTACAATTTGGTTAAGGGGTAAACCTACCACGTCGACAATAGAGCCAAAAAACTCAGGACTGCCCACTACAAGTTGCGATTGGTTGTTAGCTAATGATAATACTTTTGAAGAGTTGAAAGCAGAATTAAAAGCCGTTTTCCAGGTAAATTTGTTGTTTTGGAAAGGTATTAATTCCAAGTTAAATTCTAATCCTTTATTGTCCAAACCACCTAAGTTAACTAACGTGGTGCTGTATCCGCTCGCTGCAGATAGGCTTATTGGAACGGCTTGATTAGTCGTTTTTTTATCGTAAGCAGCTACATCCAGATTTACTCTACTGTTGAACATGCGTAACTCAATACCTATTTCTTTTTCATTTACGCCAAAAGGCTTAATTTGGGTGTTTGGTGAAGATGTCCCGTTTATACTTCCTAAGGGAAGCCCATTGAATGAATTTTGAGCAAGCGCAAATGTTAATCTATTGTAGGCGCCAACCCCTTGGGCGCTTCCCGTTTCTGCGACAGCAACTCTAATCTTTCCAAAATTTAACCATTTTGCTTTTTGAAGTAATTCAGAAAAAACGAAACTTCCGCTAATTGAAGGATAGAAATAATGATCTATATCTCTAGCTAGTACTGAATACCAGTCTGTACGCCCGGTAAGATTAAGGTAGAATAAATTTTTGTAGGACAGTTCTGCAGTACCATACAATGAATTTACTGTTTGTTTAGACAAGTTGTAACTCGAATTTGCCGTAACACCGTTGCCAATCGTATATAAATCTCTTATGTAAAAGTTGGTTACCGCTTCATTAAATGTAGAGGAGATTAAGGGAAAGTTATTACCACCTACCGTTGCATTAAATGAAAAATCATTCCACTTATGCCCACCACCCAGCAAGAAGTCAAAATTATTTTGGCGTGTATTTGCTGTACTTATCCCATAGCTACCGTTATACATCCCTGTTGGTGCTGCAGATACAGCCAGCGTACCAGTCGGAGTGTTTGATTCATAGGTAGATTGCAATAGGTCAGTATTTGCCCTGCCCTGAAAATATAGCCAATCGAAAAACTGGTAACGCACCACTGCAGTACCTAACAAATGATCTTTTGTTTGTCTTTGAAATTGTTTCGCTAATATCCAGTATGGGTTGGTAACGGTAGCAAACCTTGAAGTAGGTGTTTCATTTCCGTTAGCATCCATTGCGCCTGCCTCGAGTACATCAAAAGAAATAGAGTTAGCCAACCTGTAAATCGATGTTGGAATTGAATTTCCCTGTACGCCTATAAGTGGCGGATTGTTATTAAATTGGTGATCATAGTTAACGTAAAATTGTGCAGATAATTTATCGGTAAGTTTATAGTTAATGCCAACGTTAAAAATCTTTTTATGAAAATCGTTATTTGGTACTATGCCCTGAGCGTCTTGATTAGAAAGGGACACCCGAAAACTTCCTTTGTCATTACCGCCAGAAATTCCAACTGTATTACTCCACGATGGTGCAAGTCTAAAGAACGTACTTATTCGGTCTTTAACAGGCGCATAAGGACGCTGAACTCCGTCGAATTGAAACGTTGGTTCATTATCAAATGGCACACCGAAACTCCAGGCACCAGAACTCTGCGCAGCTCCTTGTGAGGAGGGACGAATATTATTCTCACCTTGCCCGTACTCATATTGAAAATCTGTGTAATCCAGCGCTTGGTTTATAGTAAAATTAGAGTTGAACTCAACACCTATTCCACTATTTTTGGATCCCGTCTTTGTTGTTATAATTATTGCTCCGTTAACTGCACGCGAACCATACAACGCTGCAGCGGTAGATCCTTTTAGAACAGTCATCGATTCGATGTCATCCTGATTAATACCTTGCAAATTATCTCCCTGGTCGACATTTTGGGTATAACCATTACTACTGCTCGCGCCCTGCGACATTGGCAAGCCATTGATTACGATTAACGGCGAATTGTCTGCGGTGAAAGAAGATTGTCCACGCAAACGAATCTTTGTACTCCCGCCTGGCCCTGCGGCTGGTGGGGAAACGTCTAATCCTGAGATTTGACCCTCAAGCGCATTGGCAAGGTTGGTTGTGCGGTTAGTTTGTAATGCCTGTACGTCGGCTTTTTGAGCCGAATACCCTAGGCTTTTGGCCTCTCTCTTTATACCGAGGGCAGTTACAATAACCTCATTCAAAGCATTTGTACCCGTCACCATAGAAACATTAACAACGGTTTTT
This sequence comes from Pedobacter sp., assembly GCF_045628745.1. GTDB lineage: Bacteria > Bacteroidota > Bacteroidia > Sphingobacteriales > Sphingobacteriaceae > Pedobacter. The sequence continues at coordinate 6,589 of NZ_JAZQPU010000283.1, read as the reverse complement.
GTATTTACCGTTATTTCAACGGGATTATAGCCAATGGAAGTGAACACCAACACTGCATTGGTATTAGTAACATTTATCGTATAACTGCCAGATGAATTGGTTATAGTAGCATTCCGCGTCCCTTTTTCAAGAACGCTAACGCCGGGTAGACCAACTCCTTGTTCATCGGTAACTTTACCTGTAATTACTATCGGAGCTAATTTTAACTTTCTGGTTGTTAAAGATTTGCTATAAAATACGGTTGTTAGTCCACCAGCTGATGCGCTCGCGGACTCGAAAAGAATGAATACTGTTAACACAGTACAAATAAATACTTGTGGAAGTAATTTTTTTTTCATAATTATTATTTGGTTAGAATAGTTTTTTTGTTATAAACAGCTTAAATAACCGTAGGAGAGGTGGTGCTGTCAGTTCGGAACATACGCAGCGTTTAGCGACTAAGTATGGTGGTTGAATGTTAAGTAAATCTATCTCATATGATGATATTGGTTTGTTAGTTAATCAATCTCTGTTCTAATAATCTAAGGCTGATATGCTTAGGCTAAATAGTTTATTTGAAAAAAAACAGTCGAAGAATAGACGCATCAATTTCCTTTATATTTGGTTTTGAAACAGTTATGTTACCCAAGCAAATAAAGACAACTTTAATGAAAAGCAATTTCAGTATTACAGCAAAAAATTGTAACATATTAACATAGATGTTTCTTTCTGCTATTAGTTGCTGTGTGAGGAAATATCTAAAATCGGTCTATCTATCTACATATTATATTATTTCAAAACAGAACCGGTCTAATGCACAAATAGAAAGCTGGTTTTTTTAATTTACACTATCAATAAGTAATTAGATGGATAATATATCGTACATAATTTCTAAATTCATATTTGTAATTAACCAATTATAAACATGAAAGCTACGTTAAAAAAGGCTACTCCGAACCCGGAGCATTCCTTTAATATCCATAAAGATATAGGGCATGCGATATTAAGTGCCTGGCATTATCACCCCGAGTGCGAGTTATTAGTTGTTAAAAGAACCTACGGTACCTGCCTGATTGGCGACCACGTTGGTCCTTTTAAAGATGGTGATGTGTTTTTATTTGGATCAAACCTGCCACATACTTTCCGGTGTGAACAAAAATATCTAGAAAGCAATACCGAAGAAGTTGGAGAAACAATCGTGATTCTTTTTCAAAATAACATCTGGGGCGATGCATTTTTAAATCTCCCTGAAATTAGCCCAATTGTTAAAATGCTGAACACAAGCAAGCTGGGTTTGCGTTTAAAAGGAGCAACTAGACGAAAGGTTGGCAAAATAGCGGAGGAAATGCTCAACGAATCGCCTGCTCGTAAGTTGATCCATTTATTATCCGCTTTAGAAATAATAGCTGCTTCGAAAGAATATGAAATTATATCATCCAACGGCTTTAATCCAGAAGTGAATAGCATCGATCAAAACCGCATTAACACCATATTCGAATACACATTTAATAATTACCACAAAAAAGTAGCGCTAGAAGATGTGGCTGCATTAATTAACATGGGAAAGCACTCTTTTTGCAGGTACTTTAAATCCAAAACCAAGAAAACATATATCCAGTTTTTATTGGAAGTGAGAATTGGAAATGCATGCAGATTGTTATTAGAAGAGGAATTTAATATGACTGAGGTAGGCTATGCCTGTGGCTACAACAATATTTCTCACTTCTATCATCAATTTAAAGCCCTTACGAAAAAAAATCCAATGGACTACAGATACAATTATCTTAAAACTGAAGAGAAAAAATTTATCTAGCAGCAAGTTTTAAGTTGCCTTTTATTGGTCGTTTATTCTAAGCTATTGCCAGATGAGTTGCTTGAGGTAAGCTCAAATCCAAAGAATATTAGTTAATAATTTTCAACTTCCTAATCAAATTAGGCAATGCAAACCCATAATTTTAGTATTGAAGCATTTTATTGTATTATATTAACATTATGCTGTAAATGTGTTGTAAAAGGACTTATTTGCCTTTAGATTTTACCGCCTGGATAATAAATAAAGTTCAAACCTAATTTTCGGTCCAGAAACTAAACCAAATATGATGAGAATTTATAACACCTCTAGCGGGATAATTATAAACCACAATAACCAATATTTCTTAACAGAAGAAAAAAGCTGGGATCTGTTTGTAAACAGGAGCAACCTCTATAAAGTGGTCAGTAGTGAGTTGCAACAGCTCCAACCTAACGAAGATTTACAAGAGCTCACCAATTCAGCTGTTTTAACGCCTATAGGTAGTCAAGAAGTATGGGCATCTGGCGTAACTTATTTTCGTAGTAGAGAAGCCAGAATAGAGGAATCTAAAGAAGCAAAAGGTGGGGATTTTTATGCTAGAGTATACGAGGCAGATCGGCCAGAACTTTTTTTTAAGTCACCACCTTACCGTACAGTGGGTTCTGGAGGAAACATACGGATCAGGGCAGATTCAAAATGGAACGTACCTGAACCAGAATTGACGTTATTTATTTGCTCAGAAGGCACTATAGAAGGTTACACCATAGGTAATGATGTATCTTCGAGGGACATCGAGGGCGAAAATCCGCTTTATCTACCGCAGGCAAAATCATACAATGGGGCTACCGCTTTAGGTCCTTGCCTATTAGTTGCAGACGGCCCAATAGATCCAGATACCAATATTAGCATCGAAATATCCAGAGATGCTGACGTCCTTTTTAAGGAGAAAATATCTATTAATCAAATGAAACGTAAGCACAAGGAGTTAGTGGCTTACTTGTTTCGGGAATTAGATTTCCCTCATGGAACATATTTAATGACAGGTACAGGAATTATCCCCACCGATGATTTCACTTTACACAGTGGAGACATTGTAAAAATTACCATCTCAGAGATTGGTTCACTTATAAATATCGTAGCATGATCAACATTGGTAAACAAATTATAGGTTTCGAAACCTCTGCCGAAGCAAGTGAAACGATTAGTTCAATGAGCAGGTCCACCGGCGAAAAAATAGCTAGTTTTTCTGTAGCTACAATAACTGAAGTTAACAGGGCTGTTGAAAAGGCAACAGCTGCATTTCAGATTTACCGCAAAATATCCGGTGTAAAAAAAGCCGCATTTTTAGAAGCCATTGCCGATGAAATTATGGGCCTTGGAGATGAGTTGGTAAATATATGCAGCACCGAATCCGGACTACCGAAAGGCCGTATAGAAGGTGAAAGAGGACGAACTGTGGGCCAGTTAAAGTTATTTGCTGATTTATTGAAAGAAGGATCCTGGCTAGATGCACGAATTGAGATAGCCAACCCAGCACGCGTGCCGCTACCTAAACCGGATATTCGCTTCATGCAAATACCACTAGGACCGGTAGTCGTTTTTGGAGCGAGTAATTTTCCACTTGCATTTTCTGTAGCTGGAGGCGACAGTGTATCTGCACTGGCAGCGGGTTGCTGTATCATCGTAAAGGCACATCCTGCACATCCTGCAACCAGTTCGCTCATAGGTAAGGCCATCAATAAAGCCGCTATTTCAACTGAAATGCCTGACGGTGTTTTTTCGCTTCTTTTTGGCGATGGTCCTGTTTTAGGGGCTCAGCTAGTTAAGCACCCAGACATAAAGGCTGTTGCCTTTACAGGTTCATTTGGTGCAGGTAAGGCCATATACGATATGGCTGTGCGCCGAGAAACACCTATTCCAGTTTATGCTGAAATGGGTAGCACTAACCCAGTGTTTATACTTCCACAGGCTTTATTAGAAAAATCCCAGTCGTTAGCTAATGAGTTTTCTAGCTCAGTAACGCTAGGGGTAGGCCAGTTCTGCACTAATCCAGGCATGCTTATTTATGAAAGTGCTGATGCTGCACCTGGTTTTATCCAGAAGCTTGAAGAAGAATTTGGACAAACTTTGGGAGGCGTAATGCTTACTGGCGATATCCATCAATCATACACGGCAGGCGTTGAAAAACGTAGCGAAATGTCTGGAGTCAAAACACTGGCAAAAGGCAGTTACACGGCAAATTCAACTATTGCATCCCCGGTTTTATTCAAAGTAACAAGTGATCTATTAAAAATTCATCCTGATTTGTCTGAAGAACTTTTTGGGCCAACCAGCGTGGTCGTAGAAGCAAACTCTAAAAAGGATATCCTTGAAATAGCAAAGAATCTAAGCGGGCATTTAACCGCTACAGTACACGGAACCGATAGCGATTTGGTTGAGTATAAAGATTTACTCGATATTTTAGAACAAAAAGTAGGCAGGTTACTCATAAATGGATTCCCTACAGGAGTTGAAGTTTGTAGCGCTATGGTTCATGGAGGGCCATTCCCCGCTACAACAGACCAAAGAACAACATCCGTAGGCACAGCTGCAATTGACAGGTTTACGCGGCCAGTATGTTACCAGAATATGCCGGATCTACTATTGCCAAATGAATTAAAAAACGCAAACCCGTTAAATATCTGGCGACTAGTAAACGGCAATATCAATAAGGAAGCAATCAAGTAAAATAGTAAATCTAAATATGAAATCATATAGAAGTTCGACCTGGTTTGGGAAAAAAGATAAAATGGGCCTCATCTATCGCAGTTGGATGAAAAACCAGGGCATGCCCGAAGACATGTTTGACGGCAGACCGGTAATAGGGATTTGTAATACATGGTCTGAACTTACACCTTGCAACGCCCACCTGCGTGATATTGCAGAAAGTGTTCGTCGTGGGGTATTGGAGGCTGGTGGCTTTCCGCTAGAATTTCCCATCATGTCATTGGGTGAAACGCTCTTAAAACCCACCGCCATGTTGTTCCGTAATCTCGCCAGTATGGATGCAGAGGAATCAATAAGAGGCAATCCTATTGATGGTGTAGTACTACTTACGGGCTGCGATAAAACTACGCCTTCTACGCTGATGGGAGCGGCAAGTGTAGATTTACCAACGATTGTGGTTCCTGGCGGACCAATGTTAAACGGAAAATATCACGGACATGACATAGGCTCAGGAACAAGTTTATGGAAGCTGACAGAGGAATTTAAGAAAGGCCAAATTACCTATGATGAATATGCAGAAGTAGAAAGTTGTATGTCTCGTAGTCCGGGCCACTGTATGACAATGGGAACGGCTTCCACTATGGCTTGTATGGTAGAGGCATTAGGCATGAGCCTTTCCGGTGGCGCGGCTATACCTGCTGTTGATTCCCGACGGAAAAGGCTGGCTCAGCTATCCGGAAGGAGAATAGTTGAAATGGTTAAAGAAGACTTGAAAATTTCTAAAATACTAACACGGGATGCTTTTGAAAATGCAATTAAGGTAAATGCTGCAGTAGGAGGATCCTCAAACTTTATTATTCACCTCACCGCAATCGCAGGGCGTATGGGTGTAGCGCTAAACTTAGAAGATTTTGATGATATTGGCAGTAAAATGCCTCTTCTTGTAAATCTTATGCCTTCAGGTAAATTTTTGATGGAGGATTTTTACTATGCTGGTGGTGTACCTACTGTTTTAAAACAAATGCAATCTGTTTTAAAAATGGATACCATCACGGTAAGCGGGAAAACGCATGCCGAGAATATTGCTGGTACAGGAATAAATTATAATAAGGAAGTTATTTATGACTTTGAGCAGCCGCTGATTCAAGAAGCCGGAATTACCGTATTAAAAGGTAATCTTGCAATTAACGGGGCGGTTATAAAGCCATCGGCAGCTACGCCAAGTTTGATGCAGCATAGAGGTAGGGCAGTGGTGTTTAAAGACATTGAGGATTACCACGCGAGAGTAGATGACCCTGATTTGGATATCGATGAAACTTGTGTAATGGTCTTGAAAACAGTTGGTCCTGTCGGCTATCCAGGTATGCCTGAGGTGGGTAATATGACCTTACCAAAAAAGCTACTTGACAAGGGCGTAACAGATATGGTAAGGATATCGGATGGCAGGATGAGTGGTACGGCATATGGTACAGTTATACTGCACGTATCGCCAGAGTCTGCTATTGGTGGAAATTTAGCTCTTGTAGAAAACGGAGACATCATTGAGCTGGATGTAGCCAATAAACGTATCCACCTTGAAGTGAGTGATGAAGAGTTAGCCGTGAGGCGAAGCAATTGGGTACAAGCAGCTCCTCTTGCAACACGTGGCTATGTAAACTTATATATCAAACATGTTCAGCAGGCAGATAAAGGTGCTGATTTGGACTTTTTAGTAGGCGGTTCAGGTTCTACAGTAACGAGAGACTCCCATTAAAGTAGAAACATGGATGTACTGATTCTTTTTGGCTGTATAGCCATACTTGTATTATTAATTGCTTGGGCGAAGGTTAATACTTTTCTCGCATTTTTAATCGTATCTGTAATGGCAGCTTTATTGTTAGGTATGCCCGCCGCTAGTATTCCGCAAACTGTTAATAAAGGATTAGGAGATACCTTGGGATCTCTGGCAGTCATCATCGTTTTGGGAGCGATGCTCGGAAAACTCGTCGCTTCTAGTGGTGCCGCTCAAAAAATAGCTTCAGTATTAAGAAAGACATTCGGCTATAAGTACGTAACCTGGGCCATGTCTTTAACAGGTTTTATAGTGGGCATTCCATTATTTTATAATGTTGG
>NZ_JAZQPU010000282.1:0-1758 GCF_045628745.1 Pedobacter sp. | reverse complement strand
CATGTGCCTTTTTTTGATTTTTTGTTAATTTAGCCACTGTTGTAAACTGTTTTTTGTTAATTAATTTGTCCAGGGTGCGTCACCGCTAACGGTGATTCCCATACTGCGTGCTGTTCCGGCAACCATACTCATTGCCGACTCAATAGTGAAGGCATTTAAGTCTGTCATCTTATCTTCAGCAATCGACTTAACCTGATCCCAAGTCACCGAACCAACTTTCTTACGGTTGGGCTCAGCAGAACCACTCGCTAATTTAGTAGCATCTTTTAACTGGATAGCTACAGGAGGGGTTTTGATGATAAATTCGAATGACTTGTCAGCATAAACAGTAATTACAACTGGTAATACTTTACCGGGCTTATCTTGGGTACGAGCGTTAAATTGCTTGCAAAACTCCATAATGTTCACCCCTTTAGCGCCCAATGCAGGTCCTACTGGTGGTGATGGATTTGCAGCTCCACCTTTGATTTGTAATTTAACAAGCGCACTGACTTCTTTTGCCATTTTCTGTTTTGTTAATTGTAATACTCAATGTTAAATATGGAAGCATGTAACATTTAAGATCTTTATTCTATTCTTTTTCTACTTGCATATAGTTCAGTTCTAATGGACTCTTACGACCAAAGATCTTCACCATAACTTTCAACTTTTTCTTCTCTTCGTTTACTTCTTCAATAACGCCGGTAAATCCATTAAATGGCCCGTCCATTACTTTTACGTTTTCTCCAACATAGTAAGCAATGTTCATCGTTTCGCCTTGCTGGCTCATCTCATCAACCTTACCTAAAATGCGATTAACCTCTGCCTGACGCATAGGTACTGGATTTCCGCCTTTATCTCCTAGAAAACCGATCACACTATTAACACCTTTAATAATGTGTTCTAATTCTCCATCAAGCTGAGCTTCTATTAAAACATAGCCTGGGTAGAAGTTACGTTCTTTAGCAATTTTCTTGCCATCTTTCATCTGGTAGTATTTTTCCATAGGAATTAATACCTGAGGAACTAGATGCGAGAAACCTAAACGACTAATTTCAGAATCGATATACTGTTTAACCTTCTTCTCTTTCCCGCTAACAGCCCTAACTACATACCACTTTAACTGATCGTTCATTTAGCTATTTATATATTAATTAGAAAGTGATTTATAAAAAGTATCTAATACAAATGTTGATCCCTTATCCATTGCAAAAATAACAATTGCAATGATAAATGAAGCTACGAGCACCAACACCGCAGAATTTAACAATTCTGTCCATGCAGGCCAGGTAACCTTTTGGGTCATCTCCTCATACGATTCTTTAACAAATTGAACTACCTTAGCCATATTTAAGTATTTGCACGGGAACAAGGAGTCGAACCCTGATCAAAGGTTTTGGAGACCTCTATTCTACCGTTGAACTATTCCCGTTGATTTAAAGAACTTAGTACTTAGACGATTGGCAATAGATCGCCGTATCTAAGTACTAAGCTTTATATTATATTTTGTACAAATGTACGAAATATTATTTTAAAATTTCAGTTACCTGACCAGCACCTACTGTTCTACCACCCTCACGGATTGCGAAACGTAGACCTTTTTCCATTGCGATTGCGTTGATCAATTTTACTGTGATCGTAACGTTATCACCTGGCATAACCATTTCAGTTCCTTCAGCTAGTGAAATCTCACCAGTAACGTCTGTGGTACGGAAATAGAATTGTGGACGGTATTTGTTAAAGAATGGAGTGTGACGTCCACCTTCAGCTTTTGATAAT
>NZ_JAZQPU010000281.1:0-7845 GCF_045628745.1 Pedobacter sp. | reverse complement strand
TCTGAAACCATCCGACAGCTTCTCATTGAAATAAGTTAAGGAAAGTCTGTTGCCATTTAATTCAAAATCTGCATTAAGCTCCAGCTTTTTATTGACGGCTGCTCTTAAATCAAAGTTTGTTCTATCGGTGATATAAGTGATCACGTTGGCCTTTCTATACTCAGGGTTATTGTGGTAGAAACTCAATTGCACAATATCCTGATAGCCTAAATTTGGGTAAAGTTGACTCAACGTAGGCATTTTTGTATGCAAACCATAACCAGCGCCGAAACTCATTTGAAGGTCGTTGTCGCCAACAGCTAATTTGGGTAATGCCCATTTTAAGTTGGCACGGGGGTCTAAATAAATTTTATTGGCAATAGTATATTGTTGATCCATGCCTAATAAGGACATGCCACGTAAGCCTAAAGCAAGGGTAAAGGTATGTTCATGTGCCTTCATGGAAATCACATCTTCTGCAAAAAAGGCCTGGTTAAACATTGCCGGAACATCGTTATAAGCTCTAGGCCTTACATTGATCGTGCTGCTTGTTGGATAGTTTAAATCATAAATTTGTCCCTCACCCAGGTTTTTGCTGAAATTGCTTTCTAAACCTAATTTAATTTCATGTTTCAGGGCCGCTGTTCTGAAACCCATATTTACGATACCTTTTAAAAAGGCCGTTAATGGTTGACCGTCTACCACTAATTTTGAGGCATAACTTGGCGTTAAATAAGTAGCATCGTGAGCACCCTCCGTAACAGAATTGAAAAGTACAGTTGCCGACCTTGCCTGCAGCCACTTTACAGATTCAATACGGTCATTTTGATAGGTAAATTTAGTAGCGACCTCGAAACCTTTAAAGAAAGCGTTTTTATGGTGGAATTTACCAGTTAAGGTGTTAGAGAAATCAAAACTATTATATGTAGATTTATAAGAATCCGTTAAGGCATAGCCATTATCAGGATCGGTACGTTCATTGTCTATGTTTGTTCCATAATCAAATGCAGATTTCCATGTTAAACGATGGGTGCTGTTATCCCAGAATTTTTCAGTACGTAGGGAGGCACTTAGTCTCTTGTAGTTTTCGAAGTTATTGGTAGGTTCTGATTTTGAATTCAGGTAACCAAGATCCATGTTTACAAAAAGGTTCTTTTTAGGGATGCTAAAGCCTTTACTTAATGAAAATAATTTACTGAAACCATCCGTTTTCAGTCTAACGGAATAAAGTGATTCCCCTTTTTTACGTTCTATTTTAATTAAACCACTGGTGAGGTCGCCATATTCAACAGAAGGTATCCCCCTGATGATTTCCACCCTTTCAATCTGATCGGTAGAAATGGAACGCATGTCAACTCCTTTATTCACCGAACTTCTGGTGGCATTAAGGTCAGCGTCAAAGTAGCCAGTTGCACTTTGTAAGTTGGCCGAGGTATTAATTGGTGCACCGTCAATCAAAAAAGCGGTTCCCAATGAACTAATGTCGTAATCACTATTTGTATTTCCTTTGTCACCACCAACTTCCCTTAGCCTGATCTGGTTCATGGAAGTCAGACTTGGATCAATAGAACGGCCACCCGGAAGCAGCTCTAATAAATCTGTAAAACTAGAAGGTTGTAAAAGCTGCATTGCCTTTCTATCGATCACAGAGGTGCTGGTTAATCCTTTAGCTTCGTAGGCGGTAATAAATATTTCGTTAAGGGTTCTGTTAGTGCCTAGCAAAGTAATGGCTAAATTTTGATCTTTAGAGAGCTGAATTACGGCTTGGTAGTGTTTATAATGAATGCTGGAGGTTGAAATTTGGTATTTCCCTAATGGAAGCGCACCGAAACTAAAAGCTCCCTGAGCGTTGGTAAATGCGGTATAGGTTTTTGTGCCTTTGGCAATGACCACTATGGAGTCAATGCCTTTAAATGTGTCCTGAGCAGTAATGCTACCCTTCAGGATAGCCGTTTTAGTTTGAGCGTAACCAATGGTACTAGCACCTGTTAAACATAAAAGTAAAACCGATATAAAGGCGATTCTACACTTAAAACCGCTATAAAATTTTGAGGTTAACGACACGTTCTTATTTAGACTGATTTAAAACTGTGCGAAATTAACAAAATTAAAAGCGGGATTAAAGCGTTTCTTTGTTTTATTTTGAATTAATCTAAATAGTGAGTTTGATCGGTAGCTGAAACCTATTCTACAGCTATTAGTTTCCATATCGTTCAGAGGGCGTTGGTAGGGCCTTTGTAGGGCCTTCGCATATCGATTGGCCCTATGAAGGGGATGGTAAGGCTCTGCCAAGGCTTAACTAAAAATAAATGAATTAATAGCCGACGGATAGCAATCGTTTACTTGCTATTAAATGATAAGAAAATCTATAAGGAGGGCTGGGAGGAAATAGAAAAAGCCTGAAAATTTTTACTGATTTCAGGCTCTCCTTTTCAAACTTACATAGAGCTAACCAAACATCTATAAGTTAAATTCCCGGGCAAACAGGAACCTTGACGTCAAGGGCGGATTCGAACCGCCGTACCAGGTTTTGCAGACCCATACCTATCCACTCGGCCACATGACTATATGTTATTTTTGTTGACTTTTCCTGTCTACATTTCAAAGGTAATAAAATCTACTAAAATAGTATACTTTATTTTAAAATAATTTGTGCTCTTAGTAAAATGCTGTATGCTGGTTTAGCTTTTATCACCGGTGAAATAAGGACCAACACGGCTTTGAAATCAGCATCAACATAAGCTTATACAGGTTAACTTAATCATAACGAGGATAATTAACCCCATAAAATCACGGGAACGATTGCATTGATTTATCAGCATTAATTGCCGTCAACATTGGTCATTTTCCTAAAAAGGTCATTAAATTGTAGTAACAATATTAACCAAATATATGCCCCTCCCAAGGGCAACTTTTCATTAAACCATATAACCATGAAAAAAATTCTATTCTTTTTAGTGTTTTTTCTATTGCTCAAACCCCTGTTGATGGCGCAGAACCAGCCTATTGCAGGAAAAGTAATAGATGAAAAAGGCGAAACGCTCATTGGCGTGTCTGTAAAAGTGAAAGGTTCCTCCATCGGTGCCGTAACTGATGTTGACGGCTCATTTTCCTTAAACGCTCCTCCCAAATCTACCCTTGTCTTTTCTTACATTGGCTTTAGTCCGAAGGAAGTTGTTTTAAGTGGTCAAAAAACACTAACGGTTACCTTAACGCAATCTGCTAGTCAGCTGAATGAATTGGTGGTGGTAGGTTATGGTACACAACGAAAAGCCCAGGTGGCCACTGCTGTAGGAAGTGTGCAGGGAGAGGCTATTGCCGAAAGAGGAACGGTAAGTCCTATGCAGGCCGTGCAAGGCCAACTTGCCGGTGTAGATATTTCTGCCGGTTCTGGTCGTACGGGTGCCAATTTCAATATTCAAATCCGGGGGCAGAATTCTCTTGCCGGCGGACAACCATTATACGTTGTTGATGGGGTTATTGTTTCTGACATCAACTTTTTAAATCCTCAGGATATTGCTAAAATGGATGTATTAAAAGATGCCGCATCAACGGCCATTTATGGCTCCAGAGGGTCTAACGGGGTAGTTTTAGTAACCACCAAAAATGGTTCCAGTATAAAAGGGGGTGGAGCGACCATCACTTACGATGGCTATGTGGGTATTCGTAAAGTAGCCCGCATGCCTGATTTTATGACTGGCGAGGAGTGGTGGGAATACAGACAAAATACTTATATCTCGCCAGAAATGATTGCCGGCAGACCTTATACCAATACCATAGGGAGCTTAGATAACCCTACGGTATTACAAACCGTAGCTGACCATTCTTATACCGACTGGCGCAGTCTTGTTGTTCAGGATGGCATTCAATCGAATCACTGGATCACGGCATCGGGCAGAACAGAAAAAAGTGATATTCAATATTTATTGGGTGCGGGTTATCAAAATGAAAAAGGAAACCTGGTTAACGATGATTTAGGCCGGTATAACATGAAACTCAATGTAGATGGAAAAATCAATGATTATTTCTCTGCCGGGATGAGCGTAAATTTCTCGTTGACAGAAACTAACCGTGGTAGTGATGATGCCATCCGCAATGGTTTTAATATGGCACCTATCTTTAAGCCTTATGATGAAACGGGCAACCTTAAATTCAGACCGGGGCAAATTCCTGTTCCCGGTTCATCTGTCGTGTCCAGTTTTACAAGTACCGTAAATCCACTGTTAGAGAATACCAATTCAGAAAATAATACCCGACGTAACTTTGGTGTGGGTAATGTTTACCTTCAATTTTCGCCCATCAGCTGGTTAGATGTACGTTCTACTTTTTCACCAAGCATCAACTCTGTACGTAATGGCCGTTATTGGGGCTCTTTAACGGGCGTTGGCGATGGCCTTCTGGCAGATGCACAAAGGGTAAATCAACAGACGACCTCCTTTATCTTTGATAACGTATTAACCATGCGTAAAACTATTAAAGAGCATAATTTTACTTTTACCGGCTTATATAGTATCCAAAAGGACAGGTTTGAAAGCGATACCACTAAAGTGAATGACCTTCCTTTCAATTCTTCATATTACAATTTGGGATCTTCTACCAACAGGCAGATTTCTTCAAGTAATTTTAACCAGTTCTCCATTGTTTCCTATTTAGCAAGGGTTAACTATTCCTTCAAAAACAAGTATTTTGTAACCCTGGCCAATCGTTGGGATGGGTCTTCAAAATTAGCTGAAGGACATAAATGGTCATCCTTTCCATCTGCTGCGGTAGCATGGCAAATTTCCCAGGAATCATTTTTAAAAGAAAAAGAATTTTTATCTGATTTAAAACTTCGTTTCAGTGCTGGTGTGGCCGGTAATAACAACAACATCAGGCCATATGAAACACAAATGAATTTGAGCTCGCCTACTTATTATGATTTTGGTGGAACATCTGCCCTGGGTTATTCGCCAGCAAGGTTGCCAAATTCTTCTTTAACATGGGAAAGAACAAGGGAGTTTGACTTTGGTATTGATTATGGCTTCTTTAAAAACCGGATTACAGGTTCCATTGATATTTACGACAAGCTTTCTGACGGCTTATTGCTGAGCAGGGATTTACCTTTAGAAACGGGTTATACTTCTATTAAAGATAATGTAGGCTCTGTAAGTAATAAAGGTATCGAAGTATCTTTAAGAACCGTTAACATCTCTAAAAAAGATTTCTCCTGGACCTCTTCCTTTAATTTTGCAAGGAACAAAAATGCCATTATTGACCTGTTAGACAAAAAAGAAGACCTTGTGGGTAACTGGTGGTTTATTGGTCAGCCAATCAATGTCAATTATATTTATGTGTTCGATGGTATCTGGCAGGAGAACGAACGTGCTGAAGCCTTAAAATACAGTCAGTTGCCGGGGCAGGCAAAAGTGAAAGACCTTAACAACGATGGTAAAATTACAAGTACAGATGACCGCGCCATTGTAGGGCAAAAAGATCCAAAATGGACTGGCGGTTTCTCTACGCAATTTACTTATAAAGCATTTGACCTTTCTGCATCCATCTTTGCCAGACAAGGCATGCAGGTTTACAGTGCTTTCCATAGTGTATTTACCCGTTACAGTGACCGTGGCACCAACAAAATTTATAATGATTATTACATGCCGGCTAATGATGTTACGCAAGCGAGAAGCTCTAACACCTATCCGCAGCCAAGCAATATCGGCCCTTATTGGGATGGTGCTACCGGGGTAGGCTATTTCAAAGATATCTCTTTTGTTAAAGTGCAGAATATTTCCCTAGGCTACACGCTTCCGGCAAGTTTGCTGCAAAAAATAAAAATTAAAAGCTTAAGGGTTTATGCCAATGTTTTAAATCCTTTTGTATGGACTGATTATGACGGTTTTGATCCTGAAAGTGCCAGTGGTATTGATACTTCCCTCACACCTGATGTATCCAGCACCAGCACAGGTAACATCAACAATACTGGCCCAAGTACGGTTACTTACCAGTTTGGTCTTAATCTTAAATTTTAATTCAAGAAACCATGAAAAAACAACTCATATTACTCCTATTTATGCTCTTTGCTACCTTAACAGGATGTAAAAAGTTTTTGGAAGAAGAAAATAAATCGAACATCGTTTCTGATGATTATTACGCAACTGCTGACGGCTATGAAAAACTTGTTAATTCTACCTATTCATCCCTAAGAACAGTTTATAGCTCTCCTTATGTTTTTTGTGCGGGTACTGATATGTATGTGGAAGGGCGTGATGCACAACCTGCAGGCATTAGCGAATACCAGAACTTAACGGCAGATAATGCTGAGGTGCAAACATTTTATACCAACACTTATAAAGCGATTCAGCTGGCTAACACAGCACTCTATTTTAATGACATCACGGCAAGTACGGCAAATTTACCTTTGCGAAAAGGGGAGGTGAAGTTCCTTAGGGCTTATTATTACTTTTTATTGGTGCAGTCATTTGGTGGCGTAAGTTTAGTAACAGACCGATTTACCACACCAGTGGAAGAGTTTAAAAGAAATACGGCTGCCGAGACTTATGATTTCATTATTAAAGAAATGACTGAGGCCCTGGCCCTGGTGCCAGAAACAAGTGCTGATTTTGGTCGTGTAACTAAAAAAGCCATCAGACATTTCCTTGCTAAAGTGCATTTGACACGTGGGTATGAAACTTTTGGCACGGCTCAGGATTTTACCGCTGCTGCAGCCTTTGCAGAAGAAGCCATTGGTGGTAAAACGTTGACTAATACTTTTGAAAACGTGTTTTTACCGGGCAATGAGAAAAATGAGGAAATTCTTTTCTCGATACAGTTTGATGCCGCATCCTTACCTTCTGCCACTACAGGTGGAAATACACAGGCCGCTTTTTTTGGCCCTTATCAAGGCGGTTCGGGTGCTACATTGGGTTATCCTTACCGCTCTTATACGCTAGTACCAACAATGTATACTTTTAATGTATTCAATGAAAATGATGCCCGTTTTGACGCTACTTTTATGATTAATCTCTACCAGCGTTATTATGATTATTACGATAAAAGTGCCGACAGGGCCAACTTAACCATCCGCTATTATTATAAGCCAGCATGGGATACCACAACAGATGCGGCATGGCGTGCGCAGGACCCTACACATAGGGCCACAACAACCATCATTCCTTATGGTCCGGTATGGCAAGCGGGTAGAACCACAGCTTTAGATAACGCAACCCCGACGGTGAAGAAATTTGATGATCCAAAATCGCAGTTTGGGGGAGCCACCAGCACGCGTGATCTTTTTCTTGCCCGTTTAAGTGAAACTTATTTAATTGCTGCAGAAGCTTATTTTAAAGCCGGTAATACCGCCACTGCTGCTGCAAGAATCAATGAAGTACGCCGCAGGGCTGCAAAGCCTGGCAAAGTTACTGAAATGACTATAACACCAGCAAATGTAACCCTGGATTTTATTCTTGATGAAAGAGCAAGGGAACTGGTAGGTGAATACCACCGCTGGTTTGATTTAAAAAGAACAGGTACCTTAATGGCAAGAACGAAACTCTATAACCGTGATATCAAAACCAATTGGTTTGATAAAGGCATTGATCCTTTTTTAGGTGCTGGTGGTCAGTTTAAAATCTTAAGACCTATTCCTAGCAGGGCTCTTGATTTAAATGCAGGTGGATTTGCACAAAACCCAGGATATTAAACCTTATTTACTCATCAGCTTGCTGCGCTTAACTGAAGCAGCAACGCTCAAAAGAAACCGGAGCATTTTTTAAATATTCCGGTTTCTTTTTTTATACGGCTATGGTCAGGTATTCAAGAGCCGCTTAACTTCCTAAATTAAAGCTTCACCTGTCTGATGATATTTTTAATATTGAGCTCAATCAT
>NZ_JAZQPU010000280.1:0-4481 GCF_045628745.1 Pedobacter sp. | reverse complement strand
ACGCCTATGTCACGAAGCCATTTCATTTCCTTCTTGCGCTCTACAGCAGTGTTCATTTTATTTCGCGGACCTTGAGGAGCATCATTAAACTGTCCATTTGAGTTGTACCAAAGGAAAACATTAACACCTTTAGAATTAGCGTATTTTACCAGTTCACTCATTCTCTCTTTACCGATGTTAGTGTCCCATAGGGCATCCATCAAAATATATTCATATTTCAGGTCTGCAGCAAGATCGATGTACTTCACCTGGTCATCGTAGTTCATACTGTTGTCCTGCCATACAATCCAACTCCATGTGGCACGACCAAATTTATAGGGTTGAGATGCCTCATAAAGTGGCTCTACAACATCAAAGGGAATAGTAGTTTCCACTATAGGTTTAAGATGATCACCAACAGTTATCGTTCTCCATGGTGTAATCCCCGGAAGCGCAACAGCTGCACCTGAGCTTCCAAATCCATTATTTTGTTTGATATTGGGATACTCAATGGTAAAAACATTATCTTTTGAGTAAGAACTGAGGTGTGAAGCACAGTATTGACCGTTAACCCCCGTTTCAGAAATTAGAATCCAATATTTATTGTCAACATGGAAGAGCCCGGGAAACACATAACCCTCATTTTGGTTATTGGTATTCATTAGAGCATCAGCTGTATAAGCGCTTTCATAACTTGGCGCCGTACGGGCAAATCCGGTCATTGGCCTCATCATTGGTGATAGAAATGTAGTTGTAGTGGCGGGAAATTTAAACCCCGTTGCCTCCTTTTCAATAATACAAGACATTGTGGGTGCCCAGGCAGGTAATTCATACCTATAGGCTATATCATTATTACTCACCTGAAACACGATGCTGATGGCCTTTTTATCAGCGTTCTGAAGGGTAAAGATGAGTTTATTTGCCCGGTAAGAAATATTTGATTTTTTTATTCTGTCTTGGGCGTAATCTTTACTCACAGTGCTTTCCACCATGCTCACATATTTCACTCCTGTAGAGAAATCACCTTCATTTGTCAGAAGTCCAAGAGGTGAATTTTCAAGTAGCATTTTACCCTTGTAAATAACGGAATACATGGGTTTCCCATCCGCTATCAATAGGTTAACCTTTAGTTGTTTATCTGGGCTCAATAAAAAAGCATCCTGTGCGAAGCCAGAAAGAAAAAAAAAGCATAATAAAGGTGCAATCAAAAAATTCTTCATCAAAGACAATTAGTTATGGTTGTTAATCAAAACTAACTGATCAATGACTTGATTGATTACAAAAATGAACAAATTAATAGCAGATTTGTCTAAGTGGGTAAGATCTTAATTTTTTATCACACCCAAATCTTTAAACCGCTCACTATAACTAGTTCTTTTTTATTTTTGGATTGTTTTGATTTGAATTTGGTTTCAATTCATCGGGACTATCTTTTGTATAAGTGTCAAACTGGTATTTTGAAGGACTGGTTAAAATGTCTTTTATCAATTCAAAACTAACTTCATTTTTAGGATCAAAATCGTCAGTATTCATATAACTGATCAGGCTATTAAAAAGTTGGCGGGCAGCAGGTTTAGTTTGATCAGTTTCTGGCTTTAAATCTGCACTCGATACAATCAATTTCCCTTTGCCCACTTTTGCTTCAAAAATTAGCCCTAGTCGGCGGTTCAAAAACCAGGTATCTATAGGCTGCACTAACGGCTTAAACCCTTTTGGGAAATCTTCTAAAATCATAACCTGCGATTTATTGGCAATTTCCCACCATTGTAAGTCGCTATAAAAATCTGTTGGGAATTGGTTAAATGCTGGACTTTTTGCTGCAATCAACATCCCAGTAACGTGAGGTGGTCTCATTTTGAACCATGACGTATTCCAAAATACGGGCGTGAAACTCATTGCAACCTCTTTACCTTTGATCACCTTACCTGCTGCATTAAAAAACACCTTTCCGCCAGCGGCTAAGACCGATTTGGCTTTTTCATCAAATTCAGTGGTATAATAAACAGTTGTTTTCGCCACATTTGCTTCAGCAGGATAAACCCAGAAATCCCAGTCATTGATAAAGGTGGTTCCCTCTATAGCTACAGTTAATTTTAATTTGCTGGCTTTGGCAATGCCACTTAGTGGAAAGGAAAGATCTCCTATAGGGATACCTGTTCCATAATCAATGTATTTGGTTTCTATATTGCCTTTGGTAACGACCGTTAGACCATCAGTAATTTCCCAATGGAACGTTTTATTGGTTAATGGTGTCGGTCCAAAATGAGCGAGATTAATTTTCACATTCAATATTTCATTATTGGTGAAAACGAATTTAGGGAAGCCTGCCAATGGAACGGTTGTATTACAAAATCTTGAAAATTCTTGAGCAGTAATATACCCTTTTTCTTTCCAAAAAGCATTGAGTACACCCACCAAAGCGGTGCCCTGTCCAGGGAAATCTTGTAAACCTAGTAATTGGAAACCTGCATAATTTGGTGTACGAAAAACTTTCTCAATTTCGTTTTTATAACATAGTGCTTGCAATTTGCCCGAAGTCATTAAAAAGTCTTTTACCTGCTCACCCATTCCCTGGTCATTTAGGTCTTCTTCAAAAAGCTCTAGATTTTTAGCACGGTAAATACCCTTATAATCCTTAATCTCATTAAAATTGGGGAATACACACCACTGCCCCATTTCATGTGCTACAAATGGCACCGTAAATTTGTTGATAGCTTCGCTAAAATCTGACAAAGATTCTGGTCTCTTGTTCCAGTCTAAACCTCTTACCCCTCCCCTTACCTGAAATTCAGCATTGGGTACAATTGGCCAGCTTCCACCTACCGACATACCTGTATAAACTCTACGCTGGTCTTTCTTTTTCCAATAATCTATGAAGGTATTAAGATAACGGACCTGGTCGCCAGCTGGTTCATTTCCTGCTGCCAATAATGCATAAGAAGCGTAATTTCCATAGTACTTCGCCATGAGATTCGTTTCATTATATAAAATACTATCTACGGCAAAACCTCTTCCAATACTTACCCCGTGGTTTGGCCAGCTGGGTCCTTCAGGCTGAATATAAAAACCCATTAAATCTGCCGCTTTAAATGCCGCTTCTGGTGGGCACCAGGAGTGAAAACGCATGTGGTTTAAACCGTGTGCTTTGGCTATAGCATATATCTTTTGCCACTCTTCAACAGATGTTGCTGGATATCCTGTTAAGGGGAATTCGCAATTATTTACAGTACCTCTTAAAAATACGGGTCTGCCATTGATTAAAAATTGTGAGCCTTTGATAGCAAACTCCCGCATTCCAAATGTCGTTTCTTTCTCAGCTATAACTTTTCCCTTCTCCTGAATTGCGGCAGTGAGTTGATATAAAGCTGGATTAAATTCATCCCATAACTGCATAGCTTCGCCAAGAGAAACCTGCATGCTTAATTCCATGTTTTTGTTAGAGGCAATATTTATTTTAGTGGCAAAGCTTGGTATTTCGTGAGGTGTTTTGCTATTGAAGCTTTTTGCAGCCAGAGAAACAGTACCGTTAAAATCTTTTTTACTGTCATTTTGAAACTTCAGTTTTACCGTTGCAGATTTTTGATGGATGTTTGGATAGATCTGTACATCGGTTAGATATACAAGTGCTGAAGCTTGTAATTCCATCTTACCAATTATGCCGTTCCAATTACCCTGGGTGTGATCGGTAATACTATGGGAATCTGGACCAACATTCATCACTTTGGTATCGTTATCAACACGAATGGCAATAGTATGTTGTCCTGGAGATAGTACATTGGTTAAATCATATTCATGGGGTGCTACAAGGCTTACCTGCTTGCCCGCGGGCTTTCCATCAACCCAAACGGTGGTTTCAATATGTGCCCGCTCTAAATAAAGCTTGATTTTTTTGCCGTTCCAATTTTGGGGCACATTCACTTCTCGTTTGTACCATGCGGCACCTACATAATGTTTAGCAGGTGTAAGCCAAAAAGGGATTTTGATGTTATCAGCTTTTCTGTATTTGGCAAGATGTGGATTGAAGTAAAATGAGCTGTCGTAGATCGAACCTGTCCATTTCGTTTTGAGTGTGATGTCGTCGCCCTTCAGGTTTCCAGCCATAGAGCCTGGTAGCTGCACTTTTTCTGAAAACTTTTTTAGGTACCATTTCTCTTTAATCCCACTATTAGTTTGATCAGTTTTAAACTGCCATGTTCCTTTCAAATTAATGGTTTGTGCATTAGCATTGAAATTGATCAATACAATAAAAATCAGCAAAATGTGGATTCCCAGAGATTTAAAGTTCATTATTAATAATTTATATTTAGTTCTTTTTTATCTATTAAACAATCTTCAATAGGCAGTTAAGCTGTCAAAACCACGCTTCTTATCAATCGAAAACTGACATCGTTGTTTCTACAATATGATCAAAGAATTGCCTGTCAGTTCTAACCTTTGCATACACCCTCATACCGGTTATTGTATTGCAAACAAAATGTGTCAGCGCTTTTGGATCTTTAGTT
>NZ_JAZQPU010000279.1:0-2857 GCF_045628745.1 Pedobacter sp. | reverse complement strand
GACATTTACTTTTGAAAGTAGACTGCTTGGTAAAGTATAACCAAAATTAATACTTCTGATCTTCACAAATGAACCGTCCTGATAAGCTAAGGTAGAACCAAAATTTAAACGATCGGTACCTGCATCCGGAGCCGGAAAATCATTGGTAGGATTGCTGGTAGTCCAATAATCAGTTTTAATTTGATTACTACGTCCCTGGTTAAAGAAAGAGAAGCCATTAGCACCACCATCTGCTGATAAATAAGGAACCAGAACTTTCATACCAATTCTAGCAAAAACAACGACTGATAAATCAAAAGCTTTATAGCTAAATCTATTGGTGATACCACCCTCCCATTTAGGTTGGAAATTACCAATCACCTGTCTGTCGCTGGCATCAATTTTACCATCTTTGTTAAAATCTTCTACCTTTATTTGTCCGGCAAATTGTACTGGTGATGTTTGTCCAGCTAAAGCACCACTGGTGGCATCAGCCGTTTGCCAGATACCCAATTTCTTCACATCATAAATCACCGTTAAAGGTTGACCTACAAACCATCCATTGCTGACATTTGATTTTTCTTCTTTTGTAGTTAACTGGGTAATTTCTTCTCTGTTTAAAAAGAAATTCATATCCATACTCCAGTTAAAACCAGTTTCGGAAACAATATTATTAGTAGTCAAGCTCACCTCTAGGCCGCGGCCACGAGTTTTACCCAGGTTTTGGAAAGTACTTCCTGCACCATTACTATATGGTAAATTAACGGATAACAGGATATCTTTAGTTTTTTGATCATAGGTATCAATGGAACCAGTAATGCGGTTATTAAACAAACCAAAATCTAAACCAATATCCCATTGAGAAGTTGACTGCCAGCCTAAATCAGAATTTGGCAGTGTAGTAACCAGGTAAGCAAGTTGTTGTCCTGAAGTCGTTTGTCCAAAGTTATATGCACTGGCAGACAAACCACCTAAAGTTGCATAAGCACCCACATTTCTGTTTCCAGAAACGCCCCAGCCACCTCTTAATTTTAAATTAGAAATAAAGTTAGCCGACTTCATAAAAGCCTCATTGGAAATATTCCATCCCAAGCCAATAGCAGGGTAAGTGAAATATTGATGTCCTGGAGATAAAGTAGAAGAACCATCCTGACGCAAGGTTGCTGTTACCAGGTAACGACTATCATAGCTATAGTTCAATCTACCCATATAAGAGATTAACCCCAGTTCAGAAAAACCTGTAACATCAGGATTTGAAACAGGTGCAGCACTTGCCAAACCAAAATTAGAGTTGAGCACATAATCTGCAGGCACTCCTGTTACTGTAAATCCAGATGATTTATTATGGTCTTTTTGCAACTCAAATAAAGCCGTTACACTTAACTTATGCTTCTCTGCAAAGGTTTTATCATAGTATAACAAGTTTTGAATATTCGTTGACCATGATTCTGAATTATTGATAGTTGCATTAGAACTCGCCTGACTAGGATTGGTATTGGTATAAGTAAGGGGTCCATTATACCCATTGCCATTTTCCTGTCTAAAATCCAAACCAACATTTAAACGGTATTTTAAGCCTTCAAAAAGCTGAGCTTCACCATATAAACTGTTGAAAGTCCTGAATCTTCTTGTTCTGGCTAAAATAGCATCGCTTTTTGTAATTAACGTCAAAGGATTTATTCCTGCAGCATCGATAGAGCCAACTGAGGGGTTAAGATTTAAAGTTCCATCAGCATTATAAGGAGAGGCTAAAGGTGTCAATTTCACCAGGCCACTTGGCACACCGCCACCGCCGGGTGTATTGTTATAAGATATGGTATTGATGGAGTTTAATCCTACTTTAATAGCATTATTTATTCTATGGTCAATTGTTGTACGAAGCGTACCTCTGGTAAAATCCTGATGAGGAATGATGCCCGATTCTTTATAATAGCCGCCGCTCATGCCAAACTGCGTTTTATCACTCCCACCACTGATGCTCAACTGGTGTTGGTTGGTATAACCGTTTTTATAAATAAGGTCTTGCCAGTTGGTAGAAACACCAGCATCAAGCGCCGCTTGCTCAGCCTGTGTTAACAAATAAGAAGTTGTACCAGGTGAAGTGCGGTTATAGGTTGCCGCATCAAGTTTAAACTGCGCATAACCCGGACCATCGTAAACATTGTACTGATCCAATACCCTTGAAACACCTAAATAAGCATCATAAGTAATCACTGCTTTTCCTGTTCTTCCTCTTTTGGTGGTGATTAAAATTACACCACCTGCACCTCTTGAACCATAAATTGCTGTCGCCGAAGCATCTTTCAGAATGTCCATACTGGCCACATCATCAGGACTAAAATCATTGATACTACCCCCGTAAGGCATGCCATCTATCACCAATAAAGGACCATCTAAAGCATCACTGGAACCCTGAGAGTTCGTGATGGTTCTATTTCCCCTAATCCGAATGGAGCCACCAGTACCCGGTGTAGAGCCATTGCTCACTACCGTAACACCGGCAGTTCTACCTTTTAATTGGGCAATTAAGTTAGGTGCGGGTACTTCTTTAAGTGTAGCTTCACTGATGGATACCACAGAACCTGTTACATCACTCTTTTTCACAGACCCGTAGCCGACCACCACAACGTCATTTAATTCATTTGCACCAGTAGACATTACAATGGTTTGCACTGTGTTTCCGCCTTTAATGGTTACTTCTTTCGAAGCATAGCCAATAAAAGAAATCACCAATGTGTTTTCATTATCAGCAGCAGTGATGGAAAAAGAGCCATCCTGTCCTGTCACCGTAGATTTACCGGATAGTTTCAATTTCACACCAGCACCAGGCAAAGGTTGATTTTTTTCATCCAATACTCTCCCTTTCAGGTTTTTTTGG
>NZ_JAZQPU010000278.1:0-15345 GCF_045628745.1 Pedobacter sp. | reverse complement strand
TTGAAAATCTGAGCTCCCGAAGCTGGGCTCGAACCAGCGACCCTCTGATTAACAGTCAGATGCTCTAACCAGCTGAGCTATTCGGGATCCTTTTCCCCTCCGCGACTAGACTCTGATTTGAAGCAAGCCTTGATCGTTTTGGGAATGCAATATTAGGGCTTTTAAATTATTTATGCAATATTTGCAGTGAAAATAATTGAAAAAAAATTAACATTTTATATATGAGCCTGATAATCATAGGATCTGTAGCTTTCGATGCCATAGAGACTCCCTTCGGAAAAACAGATAAAATAGTGGGTGGAGCAGCAACTTATGCTGGTTTAGCTGCTTCTTACTTTTGCAAAGACGTTAAAATTGTTGGTGTTGTTGGTGAAGATTTCCAACAAACAGATATCGATATCTTGAAAAATCATGGTATTGATACCGAAGGTCTGCAAATTAAACAAGGCGAAAAGTCTTTCTTCTGGTCGGGAAAATACCACAATGACATGAACAGCAGAGATACTTTGGTTACAGAGTTAAATGTGCTTGCAGATTTTGACCCTATTATACCTGAGAGCTACCAGGACTGCGAATTCTTGATGTTGGCTAACCTTGCCCCTAAAACACAACAAACAGTGATCAACCGTCTTCAAAAAAGACCAAAACTGATTGTTATGGATACCATGAACTTCTGGATGGATATTGCGATGGACGATTTATTGGAAACCATTAAAATGGTTGATGTTTTAACCATCAATGATGCTGAAGCACGTCAGCTATCTGGC
Organism: Pedobacter sp.; assembly: GCF_045628745.1. Classification (GTDB taxonomy): domain Bacteria; phylum Bacteroidota; class Bacteroidia; order Sphingobacteriales; family Sphingobacteriaceae; genus Pedobacter. The sequence goes on along the minus strand of NZ_JAZQPU010000278.1, from coordinate 14,578 downwards.
GAATATTCTTTAATGAAAGCTTCACAGAAGATTTTAACAATGGGTCCTCAGTATTTAATCATTAAAAAAGGTGAACATGGTGCATTGCTATTCCATGGCAACCAGGTTTTCTCTACGCCTGCCCTTCCGCTTGCAGAAGTTTTTGATCCAACTGGTGCTGGTGATACTTTTGCTGGTGGTTTTATTGGCTACCTTGCTAAGGTAGGTACCATCAACTTTAACAACATGAAAAATGCCATCATTTTTGGTTCGGCACTTGCTTCATTTTGCGTGGAGAAATTCGGTACAGAAAGAATCCTTGATTTAACAGAGTCGGAAATTGAAGACCGTATTACTCAATTTGTTAGGTTGAGTGCATTCTCTATTTAAACAACCTGGCAATCCGCAAGAGTTATAAGCTCAAAAGGCGCTTCCGTTATAAGAAGCGCCTTTTTTCAATATGATAATTATGGTTCTTAAACCTTTAAGCGCCCAATAGCTTTAAACTTCTCAAAAACACTTTCTGAATGTGGTGCATCGGCAAGTTCATCGGTTAAATCCTGCCCTGCCCAGTGTTCATAATGTTTGCCATTGCGCCATAAACGGCTTTCGGTCACTTCATAAATTAAACCATGTAAGGCCACCCAAATCTGTGGTTTATCTTGCCCGTTGCGCAGTGCCAGTTGTTGTTTGCTATACTCAGGCAATTCCATGGTTCTTTCTTTTAAAGTATTCAAATAAATAAACAGCTACTAAAAGCAGCAGCATTAAAAGAAAGTAATTTTCAAACGGGCTTGCAATAACTTTAAATTTTAGGGTCGTGGCAATGTTATAAAGTACGGTATTATATCCATTAAAAAACAATTGCGATACAGCATAAAGGACAGTAAAGGCAAGGTATGCCCTGTAAAACCTATACATAAACCTCAACTTATTGACATACTCTATACAAAAAAGAAAGAGCAGCAGGATGGAAAAGGTAAGTACAGCGTATATCTTGGTATAGGCAAAAAACAAGATGGCAATGGATAAGCCGAGCAAGATATTGCTAAAGGCCAGACTGTATTTTTCGAGCTCATTCCCAGGGTAACGGCCATTGAGGTAAGCATAAATACCTAAACCGGCAAAAGGCACTGTAAAGCTGAACAGGGCAGATTCAAGTGGTATTTCATAAAATAACAAGCCAGAACCATGGCTCTCTTCATAAATGACTAAACCATAATGGGTGAAGGCAAGCTTGATTACGATGGCTGCAATTCCGGTGATGATGACACCGGGCACCATTGCTTTCCAGTTTCTAAAAATATGCCCTCGATGATCAAAATACAAGGCGAACGGTATAAGCAGCAGGATAAGGTTAAGTAAAAAGTTGTTATTCATTAAAAATCTTTAAGACACTCAAAAATAGGATTTAGAAGTGGTTTAGCAATTTTTTTATGTCTATAAACAAAAAGGGCATTGCCTTGATGGTAATGCCCTTTTATTCTTATTAGGAAGACAGTTTATACTATATCTGCACCTAAAATCTCTTTAGAGTATGTTTTTAAATATTTTTTAAGAATCTGACGGGCCACATGGATCCTGGTTTTAACCGTACCAATTGGGATGTTTAACATTTCTGCAATCTCATGGTATTTATATCCTTCAAAATACTTGATAAAAGGAACATAATACTCAGGTTGTAAAGTGGCTAATGCTTTGTTGATATCACCCATTACAAATTTACTGTCACTCGCATTTTTACTGGCACTGTAATGTAAATTAGCAGATGAAATATCTTCCGCCTGGGTAATCAAGGCATTGGTTTTAACAAGTCTTCTGTAATTGTTGATAAAGGTATTCTTCATAATGGTGAACAACCACCCTTTTAAATTTGTTCCTTCTTTAAATTTACCATAGTAAGTCACCGCTTTAAGCATGGTATCCTGTACCAGATCATTGGCATCTTCAAGATCTTTAGTAAAATTTAACGCGAATGACTGTAAAGACACTGAATGGTCATGTAATTGAAGGTTGAATTCATTTTTAGTCATAATGTTTTAATTATTAGGGTTTTAAAAAAATCAAGCAAACAGAATTTTTAATTGTCTTTAACAATCTTGTTTAATTTAACTTATTAATCCTTATACAATAGGTGTACCAAAAAATTATTCCATTAATTAGGCCATGACTAGAAATAGTTGAAATCTGGCTAAATACTAAAAAAAAACGCCACTTATAATATATTTACCTCCCGTTCCAGGGTAATGGCAAATTTTTGGCACACCGTATCTATTATATGTTCTGAAAAACTATACACCTCCTGTCCTGTGGCCTCACCATGGTTAACCAACACTAAGGCCTGGTTTTTCCATGTTCCTGTTTCACCAGAAACCATACCTTTAAAGCCGCAACTTTCGATTAACCATCCTGCAGCTAATTTATAATGATTGTTGGGCAAAGGATAATTGACCACATCAGGATAAGACTTTTGGATCTCCAGCAAGGTAGCCTTTTCAATAATGGGATTTTTAAAGAAACTCCCTGCATTACCTATAGTTGAAGGATCTGGAAGTTTACTCACCCTGATCTCTGCAACAACCTTTGATACATCAGCAATAGTAGGCGCGGTAATTCCTCTTCTTTCCAATTCAGTCTGGATGGCTCCATATTGTATGTTAATGACAGCCTCTCTGCTCAGTTTAAATTTTACAGCAGTGAGAATGTATTTACTTTTTAATTCGTTTTTAAATACACTATCCCGATAACCAAAGTGGCATTCCTCATAAGTAAATACTCTTTTTTCACCGGTGGCAATTTCATATCCCGTACAACTATAAAATACGTCTTTCAATTCTACACCATAAGCACCAATATTCTGGATGGGTGATGCCCCTACCGTTCCTGGAATTAAAGTGAGGTTCTCCACCCCTGCCAGCTGATGGCCTACACAGTAAGTTACAAGATCATTCCAAATCACGCCAGCACCTGCTTCCACAAAAACCTCGTTGCCCAACACTTCTTGTACAATACCAGGAATACTCACCTTTAACACCAATCCGGGGAAATCTCTTGTAAATAATACATTACTGCCGCCACCAAGAACCAATAACTCATTTTCTTTCAACACTGCTGAAGTTAACAATTCTTCCAGTGCTGCTTCATTAAAAATTTCAACAAAATACCTCGCTTTTACAGGGATTGAAAAAGTATTATAAGGTTTTAATGAGATGTTTTCTTGTAGGAATAGCATGTATTAAAATTTAAAGTTCCATTGCAAAGGTATAGGTTATGCCTATATTTCGCAGTTAATTCAATATTTAAAAAAAATTACATAATTTACATCTCTAATATCATATTATTATCAACATCCCAAAGTGGGAACCTTAACCAGCCAATGGAAAACCAGGATAAAAAAAGAATACTAATCATCAATGCAGCTTTGAAAAGATTTGCACATTATGGACTTGCTAAAACTACCATGACGGAAATTGCAAAAGACATCTCCTTTTCAAAAGCACTACTGTATTATTATTTTCCTGACAAGGTAAGCTTATATGTACGTGTGATTGAATATTTGATGCATTCCATCAGCAAAGAATTAACCAAATCTTTGGAAAAGGCCTCCACCTCCTCTGAAGGGATCATGTTGCTGCTAAACAAACGACAAGGTTATATACAGAAATATTATAACCTGATGGAATATTCTAAATATAGTTGCAACGACATGCCCGAAGATCTTTATGAAAAGTTTAACCGCGCTAAAGATTTTGAGATCAAAATATTGAATGTACTGCTCGATCGCGGCATCGAATCAGGGGAATTTAAATTAACTGACACGAAAATTGCGACTGAAATATTTATTGATTGTCTTGCTGGAATTCATTTCAACATCCTTAATAAGGATAAGAACATCTTCCCTGACAAAGAGCAGTTTAAACAAATCTTTATCAAAGAAAAGCGCTTCGCAGAAATCTTTATTGCGGGTATAAAAACAATAAATAAGTCATAAAACTGTCATTAAATATACACCTCTGTTAAGAATTCTTAAACACAAGAAATTGGCAGTACTTTTGACCTTATAGATAAAAAAGTCAGAAGGTAAAAAGGTAGAAAATTATAAATGGATAAAAAGAAAGAACTGATTATTAGAGGCGCCATTAAAAGATTTACACATTACGGTATTAACAAAACCACCATGAACGAAATAGCGGACGATCTGTCCGTGTCTAAACCCTCCTTATATTATTATTTCCCCGATAAAGGAAGTTTGGTTCATGGCGTAATCCATAAAATTTTCACGGATTATTTTGAGGCATTATCCAAAGAAAAGCTATACCCTACTTTGGAGGCCACTTTACTATCCGTTTTAGAAATCAAATTCCGTTATTTTCAGAAGTATTACATGTTGCACCTCTCTTATGGTGTTAACGATTCTTGCTTAAATTCTGATGAAGTAAAAAGACTGATTGAGGAAATGAAGAAAAAGGACCTTGAATTTCATGCTGCACAATTGCAGAATGCCATGAATGCTGGTGAAATTGAAAAGGCAGATTGTCAGCAAATGGCAGAACTTTATTTACAAAGCCTTGCCGGCATTACCTCTTTATGTGTAATGAACGGCAATAAAGAACTGCTGCCCAACAAGAAAGACTTGAAATTAATGCACGAGAAGCAGCAACAATTATCTAAAATATTTATCAAAGGACTAAAGAGTTAGTATACGCCAAAACAACTATGAATAGAATGATTAAAAAAATCAAATTACTCCAGCTGATCTTACTGGGTTTGTTTTTTACACAGGAAGTCAGCGCACAACAGCAACTGACGCTCAAACAAGCCGTAAACTATGCAATCGAGCATAGTGAAAATGTTCGAAAATCACGTTTAGACATAGACGGTGGTAAATACAGGACGCAGGAAATCCGTTCGCAGGCTTTACCGCAAATATCAGGTAATGCAGGTTTAACCTATAACCCTATCATTGGTCAGCTGGTAGTTGGAGACCAATCTTTTCAATTGGGAAGAAAATGGAATGCCAACGCTGGGGTTCAATTGAGCCAGGAGCTTTTTAACCAACAGGTATTTACAGGTTTACAGGCTGCCAAAAAAAGTGAAACGTATTATAACTTATCTGCTGATTTGACCGAAGAACAAATCATTGAGCAAGTAGCTAATACTTATTACCAGGTGTTGGTTAACCGTCAAAGGGTAAATGTAATTGACTCTAACATCAAAAATGTAAAAGTAGTAGAGAACATCATCAATAACCAATATAAAAACGGACTGGCCAGGAAAATAGATGTTGACCGGATTAAAGTTAACCTCACCAACTTAGGTAGCCAAAGAGAACAAACCATCAATGCGGTGACTCAATTAGAGAACCAATTGAAATTTTATATGGGTATGCCCGTGAGTAACCCTATTACTTTACCTTTTACAGAACTGAGTGAAGTGCGCACCTTGCCTGTACTGGCAGACAGTGTGAGCCTTGCTGGAAGAACTGAAATGAAGTTGCTAGATGTACAGCGCGACCTGCTCACCTTGCAAAGAAAAGCTTATGTATCAGAATACTACCCTTCGCTTTCTTTAACAGGCAACTTGTCATATACAGGACAAAGTGATAAATTTGACCTTTTCAAGTCTAAAAGTTCTGCCTTTTGGTATGATGCATCGGCTATTGGCCTTAGTTTAAGGGTTCCAATTTTCAATGGCTTCGCTACCCGCTCCAGAATCCGTCAGGCTGATGTAGACCTTAAAAAAGCCGATGAAGACAGAAGACAAACAACCAATTCACTGAATCTTTCTTATGAAAATGCTAAAATAGCTTTAAGAAACAGCATTACCACCATTAATTCCCAAAGGGAAAACGTAATCCTTGCGGACGAAATTTATAAAAGCACACAAAACAATTATAACAACGGGCTTGCAGCTTTAACAGATCTTTTAGATACTGAAAATGCACTTACAGAAGCGCAGAACAGCTACACCCAGGCATTGTTAAATTATAAAATTGCCGAAATACAACTTATCAAATCTAACGGAAATATAAAATCACTATTAAAATGAAAAGAGGAATTATTATAGCTATTGTAATTATTGTTGCACTCGGAGGTATTGGGTTTGTACTCAACAATAATAAAAAGAGCAATGAGGCAAAAACAGCTATTGTTGCTCAGGGTAGTGGTGCGGTAAGTGTACGTATTGCTGAGATTAAAAAAGAAGCAGTAGACCTTGACTACAGTGTTAACGGGGTTTTTGCCCCTATTAAAGAAATCAACTTTTTATCTGAGAATGCAGGTAGGGTAACTAAAATATATGTTGAAGAAGGACAGTATGTAACTAAAGGTCAAGTATTAGCCCATGTAGATGCTGAAATTTTAAATACAGACAGGGAAACTGCCGAAGCTACCCTTCAAAATGCATTGAGAGATGAGGCGCGTTACAGCAGCTCTTTTGCTACGGGTGGTGTAACCCAACAACAGTTAGATCAGGCAAAATTAGCCGTTAAAAATGCAAGATTGAGGTTGCAGGCTTCACAACGCCGTGTAAGTGATGCCAACATCAAATCGCCAATCAATGGTATTGTTAATAAAAAATACATTGAAGTGGGTGCTTTTGTAAATGCGCAAGGAACACAATTATTTGAATTGGTAGATGTAAGCAAATTAAAGCTGAAGGTAAATGCTAATGAAAGTCAGGTAGCTAACTTGAAAATCGGCGATCCGGTTCAAATTAAATCCAATGTTTTCCCAACACTTGACTTTACTGGTAAAGTAACCTTTATTGCACCAAAGGCTGATGCCTCATTAAACTTCCCAGTAGAGATTCAGGTAGTAAACAACAAGCCAAATACACTTAAAGCAGGTATGTATGGTACAGCGATCTTCAAATTCCCTAAAGAAGCAGCGGCTATTACAGTTCCACGTGGTGCTTTTGTAGGCAGTGTGAGCAGCAATGAAGTGTTTGTATTGGAAAATGGAAAAACAGCGAAATTACGCAAAGTTGTAGCCGGAAGAATTTTAGGCGAACGTGTTGAAATCCTTAGTGGACTTAATGAGGGTGAAACTGTTATTACAAGTGGCCAAATTAACTTAGTTGATGGTTCATTGGTTGAACCTTTAAAATAAAAAATCATTCTGATGAAGATTACAGAAATATCAATTAAACGTCCATCCCTGGTAATAGTCGTCTTTACGGTACTTACCTTGCTTGGATTGTTGAGCTACTTTTCATTAAGTTATGAATTGTTGCCGAAGTTCTCCAACAATGTAGTATCAATATCTACCATTTACCCTGGAGCTTCGCCGAGTGAGGTTGAAAATACCGTAACGAAAAAAATTGAGGATGCGGTATCCTCTATGGAGAACATTAAAAAACTGAATGCGGTATCGTATGAAAGTTTGTCTGTGGTAACCATCACTTTAAATGATAAAGCCAATGTGGATTTATCATTAAATGAGGCCCAAAGAAAGGTAAACTCCGTTTTAGCAGATCTACCGGAAGAGGTTAAACCTCCTTCCCTGAATAAGTTCTCCCTGGATGACCTTCCGGTAATCACCATGTCGGCATCTGCCAATATGGATGATGCTTCGTTTTACGATTTAATCGACAACCGTATTGCGCCTATTGTTTCCCGTGTAAATGGTGTAGCACAGGTGACACTTGTAGGTGGTCAGGAACGTGAAATTGCCGTAGGCCTTGATGCCAAGAAATTGCAGGGTTACGGCTTATCGATTCTACAGGTACAACAAGCTATTTTAACGTCCAACCTTGACTTCCCTACAGGAAGTGTGAAAACGCAGAATCAGGATATCCTGATCCGTTTGTCGGGTAAATTTAAAACCGTTGATGAACTGAGAAACCTCGTCATTACCACCAATGCAACAGGTGCACAAATTAGATTGGGTGATGTTGCTGATATTCAGGATACACAAGCGGAAGTAGAGAAACTTGCCCGTATTGACCGTAAAGGCGCTATTGCCATCCAGATTGTGAAACAATCTGATGCCAATGCTGTGGAAGTGAGTAAAGGTGTTCATAAAATCGTGGAAACCTTGCAAAAAGACTATGCAGGTAATGACCTGAAGATCAATATTGTTAACGACAGTTCCATCTTTACTTTAGAATCTGCTGATGCCGTTATCCATGATTTAATTCTTGCGATTATATTGGTTGCTTTCGTCATGCTTTTCTTCTTGCATAGCATTCGTAACGCCCTTATTGTAATGGTTTCTATTCCTGCATCCCTGATTGCTACTTTTATTGGAATCAGCTTGTTGGGTTATACCTTAAACCTGATGTCCCTGTTGGGCTTATCTTTGGTTGTAGGTATCTTAGTGGATGACGCTATTGTGGTATTAGAAAACATCTACCGACACATGGAGATGGGTAAAAACCGCGTACGTGCTGCCTTTGATGCAACCGCTGAGATCGGCTTTACCGTAGTATCTATTACCTTGGTTATTGTGGTGGTATTTTTCCCGATTGCCATTAGTTCTGGCTTGGTGTCTAACATTTTACGCCAGTTCTGTGTGGTGGTGATTATTGCTACCTTACTCTCTTTATTGGCTTCCTTCACCATTGTTCCTTTACTATCATCACGTTTTGGTAAACTGGAGAAAATTGAAGGTAAAAATGCCTTCGGTCGTTTTATCCTTTGGTTTGAGAAACAACTTCACACTTTTACAGAATGGATTACAGGCATCTTAACCTGGTCATTAAACCATAAAGCATTAACCTTAGGACTTACTTTTGTTCTTTTGATTGGTTCATGCAGTTTGCTTGGCACAGGTTATATTGGTACCGAGTTTTTCCCAAAAAGTGATAAAGGAGAATTCCTTGTACAGTTGGAGCTTCCTAAAGATGCTTCCATTGAACAAACAAACTTTGCCACACAGCAGGCTGAAGCTTTCTTGTCTAAAAAACCTGAAATCATTCAGTTAATTACAACTGTTGGTCAGGCGAGTGGAGACTTTGGAGGTACACAGGCAACAGCCTATAAATCTGAGATCAACGTAAGGTTAGTACCCCGCAAAGATCGTGAGGATGAGTCCAGTATTTATGCCACAAAAGTGAGTCGTGAACTGGCCAAACAAATGCCCGGTATTAAAGTAAAAACGGTGCCGATCAGTATTTTGGGTATCGCAGAAAATGCGCCTATTGAAATGGTAGTGATGGGTTCTGACCTTGATAGTGCCATGAAATATGCAGAAGGTGCTAAAAAAGTACTGGAGAAAATTGAAGGATCCGCCGAGGTTAAATTATCAGTGGAAAAAGGTAGTCCGGAAATTAACGTTCAGGTAGACAGAGATAAAATGGCTGCTTTAGGCCTTACTTTGCAAACTGTTGGTGCAACCATGCAAACTGCTTTTAGTGGTAATACTGATGGTAAATTCCGTAAGGGAGAATATGAGTATGACATCAATATTCGCTACCAGGCATTTAACCGCAAGAGCATTGAAGATGTGCAGAACTTGATTTTTATAAGCCAAACCGGCGGACAAGTTAAACTATCGCAATTTGCAGACATCACTGAAGGCTCTGGTCCTAGTCAGCTGGAACGTAGAGATAAAAGTACTTCAGTTTCTGTAAAAGCACAATCGATTGGTAAACCAACAGGTACCATCGTTTCAGAATTCCAGGCCGAGTTATTGAAACTCGAAAGTGAAGGTAAATTGAAGAAGCCTATTGGTGTAAGTTACGTTTGGGGCGGTGACCAGGAAAACCAAAGTGAAGGTTTTGGTACCTTGGGAATTGCTTTAATGGCTTCCATTATTTTGGTATACCTGATTATGGTAGCCCTGTATGACAGTTTTGTTTATCCTTTTGTGGTGATGTTCTCCATCCCGCTTTCGGTCATCGGTGCTTTATTAGCATTGGCTTTAACCAACAATTCACTGGGTATTTTTACCATCCTGGGTTTAATTATGCTCATCGGTTTGGTGGCGAAGAATGCGATTATCCTGGTCGATTTTACCAACCAGATGAAAGCTGAAGGCCGCAGTACAAGAGAGGCTTTGATTTTAGCTAACCATGCACGTTTACGTCCTATTTTAATGACTACCATCGCCATGGTGATTGGTATGCTGCCTATTGCTTTGGCAAGTGGTGCAGGTGCAGAATGGAAAAATGGTCTTGCCTGGGTAATTATCGGTGGTTTAACAAGTTCGTTGTTCCTTACCTTAATTATCGTTCCGGTAATGTACCAGGTATTCGACAGCATGATGAACCGTTTTGGTTTCAACAAACACGGCAAAACCATCCAACAATTAATGGTAGAACCTTATTCACATAAAGAAGTGAAAGAATACGATATGGAGAACGTTCATATCTAAAATTGATGAATGCCCATTGAATTTAATTTTAATGGGCATCGTTAAAAATATTATTCATCAAAAAAGCCGCAACATTTATCGTGTTGCGGCTTTTTTGATGAAATATTAAAGCGATTAAATATGAATTGCTCTGTTTTCTGTCGCTGCCATAGCAGCTTCTTTTAAAGCTTCTGTATAAGTTGGGTGAGCATGGCAAATTCTGGCGATATCTTCTGCAGATGCACGGAATTCCATCGCTACCACTGCTTCAGCAATCATATCTGCAGCACGTGGACCAATCATGTGTACACCTAAAATTTCGTCAGTAGCAGCATCAGCCAATACTTTTACAAAACCATCGGTATCCATACTTGCTTTTGCACGTCCACTTGCTTTGAAAGGAAATGAACCCGCTTTATATTTTGTACCTTTTTCTTTCAACTGCTCTTCAGTATAACCTACAGAAGCAACTTCAGGCCAGGTATAAACAACACCAGGAATAAGGTTATAATTGATATGTGGTTTTTGTCCGGCTAAACGCTCTGCTACATAAATACCTTCGTCTTCAGCTTTGTGGGCAAGCATTGCTCCTTTAATGACATCACCGATGGCGAATACACCAGGAACCGAAGTTTCTAAATGCTCATTCACAGGGATTTTACCACCGCGTTCTTCTGCCGTGATACCAATATTTTCTAAACCTAAACCTTTGGTATATGCTGTTCTACCTACGGCAACAATACAGTAATCCGCTTCTAACTGAACCTGAACACCTTTAGCATTCTCTGCAGTAACGGTAACTTTATCGCCGTTTACAGTAGCGCCTGTAACTTTATGGCCCATGTAAAAGTCCATGCCTAAAGATTTTTTAAGCACACGTTGTAATTCTTTACCTAAACCAGCATCCATGGTGCCAATGATAGAAGGAAGATATTCTACAACAGAAACTTTAGTACCCAAACGGGCATAAACAGAACCTAATTCTAGACCAATTACGCCACCACCTATAACAACCATTTCTTTTGGAACCTCAGTGATGTTCAAGGCTTCTGTAGAAGTAATGATTCTTTTTTTGTCGATCGGTAAGAACGGTAAAGCTGTTGGTTTTGAACCTGAAGCAATAATTACATTTTTTGCAGTTATTGTTTCTGAGCTGCCATCAGCTTTAGTAATTTTGATCGTGTTTTTATCTACGAAAGATCCTACACCTTCGAAACTGTCAATTTTATTTTTCTTGAACAAGTATTGAATACCTGCTGTGTTTTGTGATACAACATCGTTTTTACGCGCAATCATTTGCGGCATATCAACCTGTAAGTCTTTAAGAGATATTCCGTGCGTGGTAAATGTGTGCGCAGCATTATGAAAATGCTCAGAAGAATCTAACAATGCCTTTGAAGGAATACAGCCTACATTAAGGCAGGTACCTCCAAAAGTCTTATACTTTTCTACTACTGCGGTTTTCAAGCCTAGTTGAGCACATCTAATGGCGCCAACATAACCGCCAGGACCGGAACCAATAACAACTACATCATATTGCATATCAAAAGTTTTATTTTATTTTGTGTAACAAAGTTAGTAATCAAAATAGAAAAAATGCATGTGGCAAAGTTTATTCTCATTTTATGAGGGTAAGGTGACCTGTTTGCCAATGAGCGCTATTTTTTGTACGTTTAAATCATTAAACCTGCTTAAAAATGATTTACTTTAAAACCACCCTGCTTTCGTTTTTCGTTCTCTTTACGGGCATGACTTCTTTTGCCCAGCAAACAGACTCTGCCTATATCAAAGACAATTTTCTGAAGATAGAACGTCAAATCCCTATGCGCGATGGCGTTAAGCTTTTCACGGCTATTTACATCCCCAAGGAAAAGAATAAGAAATATCCTTTTTTATTAAATAGAACCCCCTATACGGTTTCACCTTACGGGGAAGGTAATTACAAAACAAGCCTTGGCCCCTCGCCTCTTTTGTTAAAAGAAGGTTTCATATATGTGTACCAGGATGTGCGCGGTAAGTGGATGAGTGAAGGTGATTATGTAGATGTAAGGCCTCATGTGGCCAATAAAAAGAGCAAAAAGGATATTGATGAAAGTTCTGACACCTATGATACGATCGACTGGCTCCTTAAAAATGTAAAGCCTAATAATGGCAAGGTAGGCATCTATGGCATTTCCTACCCAGGCTTTTATTCCACCACCTCTTTGCCGGAAGCTCACCCTGCCTTAAAAGCTGTATCGCCGCAGGCACCGGTAACCGATTGGTTTATAGGTGATGATTTTCACCATAATGGCGCTTTATTTCTTGCCGATGCTTTTAACTTCTATTCCACCTTCGGTGTTCCTCGTCCAAAACCCATTACCCCTGATAAAGGGCCAAAATCTTTTAAACATCCTATCAAAGATAACTACCGCTTTTTCCTTGATGTTGGCGCCTTAAAGAATGTAAACACGAAATATTTTGGTGATTCTATTAAGTTCTGGAACGATCTGATGGCCCACGGTACCTATGATGATTTTTGGAAAGCCCGAAACATTCTGCCTCACTTGAAAAGTGTAAAACCTGCTGTATTGGTTGTTGGTGGCTTTTTCGATGCCGAAGACGCTTATGGCACCCTGGAAACCTATAAAAAAATAGAAAAACAAAACCCCGGTGCAACTAATAATTTAGTAATGGGACCATGGTTTCATGGTGGCTGGGTAAGAAGTACAGGGGAGAAATTTGGCGACATCGAATTTGGACAGCCTACCAGTACCTGGTACCAGCAAAATGTGGAGGTTCCCTTTTTTATGCATTACCTTAAAGATGCTGCAGATGCACAACTGGCTGAAGCCACCATATTTTTGACCGGGAGCAATGAATGGAAAAAATTCAGCACCTGGCCGCCTAAGGATGTAGAAAGTAAAACTTTGTATTTCCAGCCCAACGGACTGTTGAGCTTTGAGAAGCCTAACCAGAATAATAGCTTTGATGAATACGAAAGTGATCCTAATGCTCCTGTACCTTATCAGGACGGTGTGCAAGTAAGCAGAGCAAGAGAATATATGATCGACGACCAGCGTTTTGCTTCCCGCCGACCAGATGTTAAAGTTTACCAAACCGCCGTACTTACGGAAGATGTTACCCTTGCTGGTCCTTTAACGGCAGATTTGAAAGTTGCAACATCTGGTACGGATGCAGATTACGTGGTTAAATTGATTGACGTCTATCCTGAAGATGCACCTGCACCAAAAGACAATCCTAAAAACGTAAGCATGGGTGGCTACCAAATGCTGGTTCGCGGAGAAATTATGCGTGGAAAATTCCGTAACAGCTTTGAAAAACCTGAACCTTTTGTACCGGGAAAAGTGACTGAAGTAAAATACGCCCTTCCAGATGTGGCGCATACCTTTAAAAAAGGACATCGCATCATGATCCAGGTGCAAAACTCCTGGTTCCCTTTGGCAGATCGTAATCCACAGCAATTTATGGATATTTACAAAGCTGGAGACCAGGATTTCAAAAAAGCTAAGCATCGCATTTACCATGATTCCACACAGGCCTCGGGCTTAACGGTTACTGTTCTAAACCCTTAAATAGCTGCGATTCATTTATCAGAAACAATCATTCAAGCTTATCAATAAAGAAAATGTAGCTGGCTAGCTGCATGACCTATACTTTACACATACAAATACACATTAATGAAGACTAATTATTTCACACTTTTGCTCCTGTTCATGTGCTCTTTTGCCGTGCAGGCACAATTGATGCAACCTAAAAATACCTTTACCAGGGCTGATACCTTAAGAGGTACTTTATCTCCTTTGCGCAGCTGTTACGACATTAACTATTACCACCTTGATGTAAAAGTAAATATTGACGACAGGTCCATCTCTGGCAGCAATGAATTTGTTTTCACCGCCACCGAAGATTTCAAGAAGCTGCAGTTCGACTTATTCGAAAATCTGCAGGTAGATAAAATTATTTATAAAGGTCAGCAGCTTCCCTATACAAGGGAATTTAATGCGGTATTCTTGACATTTCCTGCTACCATTGCTAAAAATGCAAAAGACCGCTTTACTGTTCATTATTCAGGTAAGCCTATCGTTGCTAAAAAGGCACCCTGGGATGGTGGTTTCATCTTTTCTACCGATAAGGCTGGAAAACCTTGGGTATCAGTCGCCTGTCAGGGTTTAGGTGCCAGCAGCTGGTGGCCTAATAAAGATCACCAGAGCGATGAGGTAGACAGCATGCTGATCAGTATTAGTGTTCCTAAAGGTTTAAAAGATGTATCTAACGGCCGACTACGTAATATTGTGGAGCAA
>NZ_JAZQPU010000277.1:0-8523 GCF_045628745.1 Pedobacter sp. | reverse complement strand
GGGTACGACCAAAATCCTGAGGACCAGGCTCACCTTCGCTATTTGCTTTCACTAAAAAGCCACCAAAATCGGGAATTAACTTGTATATTTCCTTTGTTTTTTCCGTCCACCATTTTTTAACCTCAGGATCCAGGGGGTCTGCAGTTTTAAGTCCACCGATGAGTACCGGTGATGAAAAAATAACTGACAAATAAGTTTTTAACCCATAAGGACGCAGCACGGCTGCAATTGCTTTTACTTTTTGCAGGTATTTGTCTGTTAAAATTAATGGGGAGGCATTGACGTTGTTTAACACGGCACCATTAATACCGATGGATGCATTTGCTCTCGCATATTCACGCCATAAAGTTTTGTCTTTTTCAGTAACGGTAAGCGCATCTTTCTCATTTCTCCAAAAGATAGAATTTCCTGCATAACCACGTTCCACAGAGCCATTTAAGTTATCCCAGTGGTTAAGGATCCTGTGCATATAGGATGGGTTAGATAAAACCTTGTTGATGCTTTGTCCTGTAGCTTGCCTGCGTAATAATTCATATACCCCATAAAGGATTCCAAATTCTGTATTGGCGTTTACTGCAGCATTTTCTAACATAAAACCATCTGTCTTGATAGAGGGCATAGCTTTTAAACTAAGCGTAACTGTTGCATTTGGAGCACCCTGCCATCCATCTTTTAACTCTTGAATGGCCAGGTCCAGGACAGTAGATTTTTTAGTGCTGATTACCTTTACCGGAATAGACGTTTTTTTATTTAGCCACAGCTGATGGCCATCATCAGCTGTGGTTGATAAACAAAATAGGTTGATTAAAATTAGGGTTAGGAGGACTGTTTTTATACACTTCATGCTTGATTTCTTTAATTAAGCCACTTCATTAAATGACGGTGATGCTCTTTTTGATGATGTTACCACTGGTTTTATTGCCTTCGTCAGGCTGACTTCCGCCAATACCTAATTCAACTTTTCCCTTGAATTGAACAGCAGTTCCGTTAGCATCTATATAGGAAAGGTCTTTAGGGCTCAAAGTAAACTTAATGATTTTACTTTCTCCAGCCTTTAAACTGATGCGTTGAAATCCTTTTAAGGCTTTCTGTGCAGTTTTGATGGTTTTATTTTGATTGATCAGGTAAAGCTGGGCAACTTCATCTCCACCCATTTTTCCTGTATTTGTAATGCTTACACTAACAGTTAAGTTCTTTCCTTTTGAAATTGTAGCGGGTAAGCTTAGGCGATCATAATTGAAGGAAGTATAGCTTAGTCCATAGCCGAAACCGTATAGCGGTTTGCCTTTGAAGTATCGGTAGGTGCGGTTCTCCATGCTGTAATCGTTAAAAGAAGCAAGGTCCTGGTCATTTTTGTAAAAGGTTACCGGTAAACGACCTGCCGGGTTATAATCACCAAAAAGCACGTCAGCAACTGCGGTTCCTGCCGCCTGTCCGCCATACCAGGCATTCAAGATAGCAGGGATTTGTTCAGCTTCCCAAGGAGCAGCAATTGCACTGCCTGTCATCATCACAAATACAACTGGTTTGCCAGAAGATTTTAAGGCTTTCATCAAATCGGTTTGAACACTTGGCAGCATGATCGAAGTACGGTCGCCACCATTAAAACCAGGGTAATCAACTTTCATTTCCTCGCCTTCTAACTGTGGGGAAATACCTCCGGCAAAGATGAAAACATCAGCATCCTGATGACGGGCAATGAGCTGGTTAAAATCCGTACGCTGGTAATTTCCGGCGCTCAGCTTAACATTTCCTTTACCATCACCTTGCCAGTATTCTACTTCAACTTTATAGGTAACATCTTTTTGTGTATTCAATTTATAGGTTCTGGCACCCCATCTGTTTCTCGACCAGGCATCAATGACGGTTTCGCCATTAATGATAAATTTATAACCATCATCTGCCTCCAGTTCAAAAGTGATGTAACCATTTTCTGTTGCTTTAAAATTAGTGGTATAACGGGCAGAGAAATTTTTTGCTTTGATATTGGCGTGAATCAGTTCACCTTCCTGCCAAAATTGATCCAGCTGCTGTTCCATTCTTTCCAACTCAGGTTTGCCACTCAAGTCTTTATTATTGAAATACTCGGCTTTAAACCCTTGTTGGCCATCGAAACTATATTGCTTAGAGAGGTTTGAGTAGTTTAACAAAGTATCATTGGTAAAGTTGATGGCATGCTCATAAACAACCTTTGTATTTTGGCCAACTTTATCTTGAATGCCTTTTAGGATAGTGGCAATGTTAGATGGAGTACCATTGTAATTACCCAAAACAGAGATAGCGTTATCTGCATTTGGCCCTAAAACAACAATCTTTTTGAGCGATTTACTTAAGGGTAGTGTATTGTTTTCGTTTTTAAGCAATACCATTGATTGTTGCGCCATTTTTAAAGCATGTGTTTTGTGAGCAGGACTTTCTAAAACGGAGGCTGGTGTTTGTGCATATTTAACGATGGAAACCGGATCAAACATCCCTAAGCGAAACCTGATCATGAACAAACGTTTAACAGATATGTCTATCTGCTTTTCAGTGATCTGGCCATTCTTTACTGCGGTTACCAAAGCTTTGTAGGCTTCTGTTCCGCAATCTATGTCTGTTCCGTGAAACACAGCATCTGCTGCTGCGGAAGCAGCATCTGGATGCGTTTTATGATTTTTGTAGAAATCATCAATAGCCCAGCAGTCGGAGGTTACATAACCTGTAAACTTCCATTTTCGCCTTAAAATATCTGTCATGAGTAAATCGCTGCCACAGCATGGTTGTCCCTGGAAGGCATTGTAAGCACACATTACCCCTGCAACTTTAGATTCGGTAACTAATTTTTCAAATGCAGGAAGGTAAGTATCCCAAAGATCGTAGGCGCTCACATCAGCATTGAAAACATGACGGAGTGGCTCTGGTCCACTATGTACTGCATAATGTTTTGCACAGGCGGCAGCTTTTAAGTATTTTGGATCGTCGCCCTGTAAGCCTTTTACAAAGGCATCACCTAATATCGCGGTAAGATAGGGGTCTTCGCCATAAGTCTCTTGTCCGCGCCCCCAACGTGGGTCTCTGAATATATTGATGTTCGGTGTCCAGTAAGTGAGGCCCAGGTAACGTTCATTTGTTCTGCCTTCAGCCACCGCTTTATTATAAATTGCCCTTCCTTCTAATGCGGAGAAATCAGCCATTTTATGAAGGGAGTTTTGATCGAATGTTGCGGCCATTGCAATTGCTTGCGGATATACCGTTACTTTAAATGGCGTTCTGGCAACGCCATGCAAGGTTTCATTCCACCAATCATAGGCCGGAATGCCCAGCCTTTCTATGGCTGGTGCAGCATTCAGCATTTGCGAAACTTTCTCTTCAAGGGTTAGTCGCTTGACCAGGTCATCAACACGCTGCTCAAATGTTAACTTATAATCACTAAAGGGAAAGGTTTGAGCTTTGGTGGCTATAAAAGAAAAAGAAAGGAACAGGATACAGGTAAACTTCAGGAGTAATTTTATTTTCATGTGGTTCAATTTATAAGGAAGGTAAAGAGCTTATCTGTTACTTCCAATGGCTTATGATTTGGTTAGATAAAAGTAGAAACCTTGTATGCGGATAGGTAGTTCGTTTGTAATTAAATATAGAACAAATGTTTAATAAGACTAGGATGCCTGATTTAAAAATTACCGTTACCATCAAAAGTTATAAAAATTAAATCAGGAAATTCAAATTGTATCTCCTCAAAATTGTATCCCTGAAAAAGAAGAATTTGCTGTAGAAATACAACATTTATACCTGTAAATTCAACAAATGAGGACACTTTCTTTTATGGGGCCAGCTAATTTTGAATATCAATTTATCTTCCATGCAGAAAAAGCTTATTTTCCTTTCATATTTAATAGTGCTGGTTAGTTTATGCTCAAATGCCAGGGCGCAGATGACTTTAAAAAATCCTATCCTTCCAGGGTTTTACCCAGATCCGGCAATATGTAAAGTAGGAACAGATTACTATATGGTCACGTCTACATTTGTGTACTTCCCTGGTATCCCTATCTTTCACAGTAAAGATCTTCAAAACTGGAAGCAAATTGGTAGCGCCATAGACAGGCCCGCACAAATGGATTTCATGGGAGAGCAAATTTCAAGAGGTTTATTTGCACCGTCTATCAACTTTAACAATGGCACCTATTATATTACCTGTACTGATATTGACAATGGCGGTAATTTTATCCTTACCGCTAAAAACCCTGCCGGACCCTGGAGTAAACCTATTTATATAAGAGAAGCAAGAGGCATTGATCCTTCCTTATTTTTCGAGGGGAATAAAACCTATATCATCTACAATAGTGAGCCTCCTGAAAATAAATCACTTTACAGCGGACATAGAACAGTAAGGATGTATGAGCTTGATCCAGCCACACTGAAAGTTATGGGCACCGAGAAAATCCTTGTCAACGGGGGCGTAGATCTCAGCAAAAAACCCGTTTGGATTGAAGCGCCTCATATTTACAAGAGAAACGGTTATTACTATTTGATGGCTGCAGAGGGAGGAACCAGTGTAAACCATTCTGAAGTAATCTTAAGAAGTAATGATGTTTGGGGGCCTTATATTCCTTATGAAAAAAATCCTATTCTCACGCAAAGGCATCTTGATCCTAAAAGGAAAGATCCTATATCTTCAGTGGGCCATGCAGATTTGGTAGATGGACCAGATGGAAATACTTATGCTGTGTTTCTGGCGGTGCGACCATATGAGCGGGATTTTTACAATACGGGCCGTGAAACTTTTATTGCGCCTGTTAAATGGGTAGATAATTGGCCAATCATCAACCCAGATCATGAAGAAGTGCAATATAAATATCAGGTAAGCTGGAATGAAGATAAACCTAAAAATCAATTGCCCCTTTCCGGGAACTTTGATCTCAAAATTCCATTTAAAGATAGCTTAAACAATCAGTTTTTGTTTTTACGTACGCACAATAATTCCTGGTATAATTTTAAGGAAAATAAAAATGCACTGACACTGAAATTGTTACCTGAAACAATTATGGGGAAAGGTAACCCGGCATTTATCGGCAGAAGGCAGCAACATTTGTTAAGTTCAGCTTCCACGGAAATGGTATTTTCAACCAAAAAAGCAAAAGAGAAAGCAGGCTTAGTGATCTTTCAGAATGAAACTCATTTCTACTACTTATGTAAATCCTATGATCATGATAAAAATGTAATCCAGTTGTTTAAAGGTAATCCTGCTACAAAGGAAATGGATTTGGTAAAGCAGGTTGATATTCCTGGTACGCAGAAGAACATATACCTTAAAATTGATGCTGATAAGGATGTTTATTCCTTTTGGTATGGCTTAAAAGAAAATGACATGAAGCTATTGCAGGATAAGGTTGATGGAAAGTATTTAAGTACTGCAGTGGCAGGTGGCTTTGTTGGTGCACTTTATGGCATCTATGCAACAGCAGATGGGGAACAAAGTACAAATAATGCCATTTATAAATGGTTTGGCTACAAAGGAAATGATCATACTTATCAATAGTACCAAAAATAATGAATAAATTGATGTGGAAGCGTTTTCAATTAGCGCTGGTTATTATTTGTTTTTCTGTAGGATGTAAATCTTTATCGCAAAATAAAGCTGATGATAAAGGGCTTGCCGCTTATTATAAGAACTATTTTCCAATTGGGGTAGCGGTGAATATAAAAACCTTAAGTGGTGATGAGTCGCAGCTTCTTTTAAAGGAATTCAACAGCATTACCCCTGAAAATGCGATGAAGATGGAATCTATCCATCCACGTGAAGATTTCTATTTTTGGCGCGATGCAGATTCCATGGTTAACTATGCTCAAAACCACCATTTAAAAGTTCGTGGACATAACCTGTGCTGGCATGAACAAGTGCCCAACTGGTTGTTCAAAGACCAAAAGGGTAATGAGGTTACAAAAGAAGTACTGCTTCAACGACTAAAAGATCACATCACCACAGTCGTTCAAAGATATAAAGGTAAAATTTATGCATGGGATGTTTTAAATGAAGTGATAGGTGATACTGATGAGGAGTTCATCAGGAATTCACCTTGGTATAAGATCTGTGGCGAGGAATATATTGCTAAAGCATTTGAGTATGCGCATGCCGCTGATCCGGAGGCCTTACTTTTTTACAATGACTATAACACAGAGCGGCCCATCAAACGTGATAAAATCTATCGCTTGCTCAAAAAGCTGATTGACCAAAAGATTCCTATTCATGGGATAGGTTTACAAGCCCATTGGTCAGTTTTTGAACCCTCTGAGAAAGATTTACGCGATGCTATAGAACTGTATTCTTCCCTGGGCTTGCAAATTCATTTTACGGAGCTCGATATGTCCATCTATCCATGGGAAAAAAACAAAAGACAAAAACTTGCAGGAGAGAATGACCAGCTGACGCCAGCGCTGGAACGTAAACAAATTGAGCAGTACGCTAAAGTATTTAAAATTTTCAGGGAATATAAAAACATTACCAGTGTTACTTTTTGGAATGTCTCTGATCGCTATACCTGGTTAGATTATTATCCGGTGCCAGGCAGAAAGAATTATCCGCTACTATTTGACCAAAATTTACAACGTAAAAAAGCCTATGCGGAAATCATCAAGTTTTAAATAACAAGTTTTTACAGGAGATCGACGCATTCTTTAAACTTATGTAGCATAAAAAAATACATTTGTTGCTAGGCAATGGTAAAATTGTATCTATTTTCGTTAATAACCAAATGTACCACCTGTAACTCCTGGAGTAATCCAGAGTTTAATACTGCCAGGTATACTTATTATTAACCAAATGATCATGCTAAACCGGGCTATTGTAAAAAGTTTGTATTGCTGTTTATTGTATTTCTTCCTAAGCGTGTTTCCGGGCTATGCACAACAGCAAAGAATAAACTTTACCTCTTTAAAAACAAAAGATGGACTTTCTTCAAATACGGTCAATGCAATCTTAAAAGATCGCTATGGATTGATGTGGTTTGCAACAGAAGATGGACTGAATAAATTTGATGGAACAAATTTCACCGTTTACAAAGTGAAGTCTGGTGATCCTTCAGGAATACAAGCTAATTATATCAGGGCCCTGCACGAAGATGAGTTAGGTAATTTGTGGGTGGGAAGTTCTGGTGGTTCCCTGAGTTTATATGACAGGAAGAAAAACTCCTTTATAAACTTCCCTGCCAATACTGGGGGGAATTTAAGCAGCGATAATATACATGCAATTTATAGTGATTATAAGGGTAAAATATGGGTTGCCACGTATAGTGGCTTAGATCTTTTTGATCCTATAACTAAAAAAATCACTAAACTTCCTTTAACAGCAAATTCCAAAGAATCATTTCCTGCCTTAGTCATCAGTTGCCTTTATGAAGACAGTAAACATAGAATGTGGATTGGTTCTAACAGCGGACTATTTTTATACGACAGACAAACAAACTCATTTAAACAATTTAAAAACGCTGCTGCAGATCCTTTAAGCCTTGGTGGTAACGATGTAACTTCAATTGTGGAAGACCATTCACGCAATTTATGGATAGGTACGAAGAATGGCCTCAGTCAATTACTGCCAGATGGTAAGTCATTTAAACGGCTAAAACATGAACCTAATAATCCAAATTCTTTAACCAGTAGCGATGTGCTTAGTATTGCTGCCAATCGCGATGATCAGTTATGGATAGGTACAGAAGAGGGTTTGAATATTCTAAATATTAAAACTGGTGAAATTACAAGTTACAAGCCTGACTCCAGAAATATATACAGTCTTAATGGTAAATCAATAAGTTGCATATATGTAGATAACCAGGGAATTACCTGGTTGGGCGCTTATCATGGCGGCATTAATAAGTATGATGCCAATCTTAATCTTTTTCAGCTCAAACAAGGGAATGTTTTTGACCAATATGGCCTCAACGCATCGGTAGTTACTTCATTTGCGGAGTATAAAAATGATGAGATTTTTGTGGGAACAGATGGTGGTGGGCTTAATTTATTTAACCGTAAAACTGAACTGTTTAAACGGTTTAATTTTTCCCTCGCAAATGGAAGCCAGCTGAATAAAAGTTCCATCATGACCATGGCCTTAAGCCGAACTAAGAAATTATACCTGGGGACCTATGCTAATGGCTTGGTGATCATGGATTTGGCTACAGAAAAATTCAGCCAGTTGATGAGTGATAAAGCGGAAGGCTTAAATAGCAATGATATATTTTGCATTAAAGAAGATAAAAGAGGCAAAGTTTGGATTGGTACTAATGGTGGTGGGGTAAATGTTTTAGATGCTTCAAATCAGGTAATTGCGAAATACTGCAACAATACTAAAGCAGCAAATGAACAAAATTACCCTGGAAATAACTTTATTAGATTTATTGAAGAGGATAACCTTGGAAATATTTGGATTGGCTCTTACGGATCTGGAGTGACTGTCTTTAATCCACAGAGTAAAAAGTTTACCCTTCATAACAAGGCTAATAGTAAACTGCCAAATGACCTTTCTTTGTCGATTTTACAAGATCACCTGGGCAA
>NZ_JAZQPU010000276.1:0-5849 GCF_045628745.1 Pedobacter sp. | reverse complement strand
CTCATATACATTTTGTAACTGTGTAAGGGTAAATTTCTCTGGCAGCAATTCAAAAGCTATAGGCTGGTGTTTAATACGGCGTTTTATTTTTTCCAATCCCTTTTCAAAGATCTTCTGGTGATCGAAGGCCAGACGTGGCAGGTCATTTACATTTCTCCAAAAAGCCTTTTTAGCATAATTGGTAATTGGCTTCAACGGTTTATCGCCACCTAAACGAAGTAAGGCATAGTAAGCAATACTGATTACCCTACCTTGTGGGTGCCTGTCTACATCGCCAAAAGTATAAAACTGCTCCATGAAGATATCTCCCAAGCCCGTGAGGTCCTTTAAAATCCGCGATGCAGATTGATCCAGACTTTCATCGCCAGGTACAATATTTCCGGGCAAAGCACACCAATCCTTGAAGGGCTCTTCGTTTCTTTCGATGAGCAGAATTTTTAGTTCCCCTTCATCGAATCCGAAAACCACACAATCAATGGAGAACGTGGAGCTAAAATGTGGCAGTGCTTCTTTCAAACCGTTAATTTTTTAAATATAGACGCAAATAAAATCGCTTATTGCAATATTACACAAAAAAAACACAAAATAATTACTTAGTGTAACAAATACACCCTATATTCGTGTTATAAATGAAGCCAAATATAAAAAATATAGCTGTACTTACCTCAGGAGGCGATGCCCCGGGAATGAATGCCTGCATCAGGGCAGTAATTCGCACGGGTATCTATAATGGCGTAAATATGTTTGGAGTGATGCACGGTTACCAGGGTTTGATCAATAACAACATCATTCCAATGAATGCCCGTTCTGTAAGTAACATCATCCATTTAGGAGGTACAATTTTAAAAACAGCCCGTTGTTTAGAATTTAAAACGGATGAAGGCATGGAAACTGCCTATCAAAATTTAAAGTCACAAAACATTGATGGACTAATTGTAATTGGTGGCGACGGAACTTTTACCGGTGCCCGCAATTTTTCTAATAAATATGATATTCCGGTTATCGGCATTCCAGGAACGATTGATAACGACCTTTATGGTTCTGACTTTACTTTAGGGTATGACACGGCCATTAATACGGTTATTGAAGCAATAGATAAAATAAGGGATACGGCAGATTCGCACGACAGGTTATTCTTTATTGAAGTAATGGGTCGCGATTCTGGTTGCATAGCTTTAAGAAGTGCTATTGCAAGTGGTGCCGAAGCTGTTTTATTGCCGGAGCGTTTTACCAGCACTCATGAATTAATTACACAATTGGAATTAGGTGCCAGCACTAAAAAATCTTCCAGCATCGTTATCGTTTCTGAAGGACATAAAGCTGGTGGCGCTTATGATATTGCCAAAAGTGTGAAAGAGAGTTTTAACCATTACGACACCAAAGTTACCATTTTGGGTCACCTTCAACGTGGTGGCAGCCCAAGTAGTTTTGACCGTATTTTAGGCAGCAGACTAGGTTTTGCAGCCGTTAACGAAATGCTGAAAGGCAATACCCGCGTAATGGTAGGCTTACGTGGCAATGAAATAAATACTACAAAGATTGAAGATGCGCTTAAAAATCATAACTTTAAATTAGAAAGCGATCTGTTAGAGATGACTAAAGTTTTATCTATATAAATATATATTAATGATAGCGGTGGTATACAGCGGTTCAAAAACTGCATTCTGGAAGTTAGCAAAAGACGGCAAGACCGTTGCAGAATGTAGTATGCCCGGTATTAACCCTTATTTTAATGACACCAAGGCAATTTTGCAAATGTTGAACAAAAAAACTGTTTTGATCAACCATGCAGAGAGCATCAAAAAGATGTATGTATTTGCCGCCGGTGCCAGTTCAGCAGCCAAAAGCGAAGAACTGACCCGTACATTAGCTCAGTTTTTTAAAAATTCTAAGATCTATGTAAAAGATGATTTATATGGTGCTGCAGTTTCAGCATGTTTTACCGACAGTGGTGTGGTTGGCATTTTAGGAAGTGGCGCACATTGTGCTTACTTTGATGGCAAAAACCTGGAAGCAAATAATTTTGGCCTTGGTTTTATCCTTGGTGATGAAGGTTCTTCTAATCACCTGGGAAAAAAGCTTTTAATATCTTATTTGA
Source organism: Pedobacter sp. (assembly GCF_045628745.1). GTDB lineage: Bacteria > Bacteroidota > Bacteroidia > Sphingobacteriales > Sphingobacteriaceae > Pedobacter. Next base: position 3,751 of record NZ_JAZQPU010000276.1, on the reverse strand, counting down.
CAGAGAAGTTACCAGAAGACTTACGCATACAACTGGAAGCAAAATACACAATCGACAGGCCTACTATTCTGGAGAGAGTATACAAAAAGCCATTGGCACAACAGTATTTAAGTTTTTTCTTTGACTTTTTTATTGAAAACAGAGAGCACACATTTATACAAAATTGTGTAGATGACGCGTTTGAGACTTATACACAATTGTATTTATTACCCATATTAAAACAACACCCGGGTAAAGACATACATTTTGTGGGTATTGTAGCAGGTCATTTTCAAGACAGGTTACGCGCCGTGGTTAAAAAGCACGGATTTAACATTACAACGATTACCAAAGAACCAATATATAATTTACTTAACTACTATTCAAATTAATAATATGAGCAAAATTGGAATAAACGGCTTTGGCCGTATCGGCAGACTGGTTTTTAGAGCTGCATTAAAAAAAGGTTTAGACATTGTTGCTATAAACGATCTAGTTGAGCCGGATTACATGGCTTATATGTTAAGATATGATTCTACTCACGGCCGTTTTGACGGTACCGTAGAAGTAGAGAATGGAAATTTAGTTGTTAACGGAAAAACCATCCGCATTACTGCAGAAAAAGATCCTGCAAACTTGAAATGGGATGAAGTTGGCGTAGAACTTGTTATTGAATCTACAGGATTCTTTTTAACTGAAGCGGATGCTTCAAAACATTTGGCTGCAGGTGCTAAGAAAGTTGTTCTTTCTGCTCCGGCAAAAGACGATTCTATCCCTACTTACGTTATGGGTGTAAATCATGATAAATTGACTGCAGACCAAAAAATCGTTTCCAATGCTTCTTGTACTACCAACTGTTTAGCGCCAATTGCTAAGGTATTACATGATAACTTTGGTATTGTTGAAGGTTTAATGAGTACTGTGCATGCTGTTACAGCTACACAAAAAACTGTTGATGGTCCGTCTGCAAAAGACTGGAGAGGTGGCCGTGGTGGTTTCTCTAACATTATCCCTTCATCAACAGGAGCTGCAAAAGCAGTAACGAAAGTTATTCCTGAATTGAAAGGTAAATTAACAGGGATGTCTTTCCGCGTACCAGTAGCTGATGTTTCAGTTGTTGATTTAACAGTTCGCTTAGAGAAAGCGGCAACTTATGAAGAAATTAAAAAAGCCATGAAAGATGCCTCTGAAGGGTATTTGAAAGGTGTATTAGGATATACAGAAGATGCAGTAGTTTCTTCTGACTTTATAGGAGATGATCGTGCATCCATTTTTGATGCAGAAGCGGGTATCGCTTTAAACGACAACTTCGTAAAAGTGGTTTCTTGGTATGATAACGAATGGGGCTATTCATCAGCTCTAGTAAAATTCGTTGAATACTACGGAAATTTAAAGTAAAACCCGTTCATACAGGTTTATATTTGGTTAGAAAAGGGATGTGTCTGGATGGAACATCCCTTTCTTTGTTTCTAATCCTCTACATAATCTAATTCTTTATGAAAGGTCTCCTGCATATAGAACAAAGCCCAGAAAGCGGTTATCAAACTCAGCGCGGCAACAATTATACCTGCCGTAAGTAAATTGCCATTAAATACACCCTTTAAATACTGCAATAATAAAGTTAAAGGAATCACAGAGCCACGTACAAAGTTAGGAACAGTAGTGGTTACCGTTGCACGGATATTGGTACCAAACTGTTCGGTGGCAATAGTCATAAAGATTACCCAATAGCCTACAGAAAACCCCAATACCACACATAGCACATAAAATGCAGGCAAGCTGAGGTCGCGGAGCAAGAAAAAAGCAGAGATGGTCAGCATGCATAAAAACAAGTAAGTATAGACAACTTTGATTCTGCTTTTTAAGTACTGACTCAATAAGCCACTGGCAATATCGCCTAGTACCAATCCACCATAACAACAAGCTACCGCAGCACCGGCATTCACCACACCTTTAACGCCCAGCGCTTTACCAAATTCTGGCGAAAGGGTAATTAAAATCCCTACAACAAACCAAAGTGGAATGCCGATAATGATGCAACGCATGTATTTATTAAACCTTTCTTTATTAAAAAGGGAGAAAAAGTTGCCTTTTTGTACCGCCTTCTCTTTTATTTTTCCAAACATCCCCGATTCGGCAACCCCTATCCGCAGCAATAATAAGGAAAGCCCTAAGCCGCCGCCAATAAAAAAAGCGGTACGCCAGTCAAAAAGTTCGGCTACAAAATGACCAACAACAGCACCACTGATCCCCACCGAAGCAATGATGGTGGTGGCATAGCCCCTTTTTTCTTTAGGCATCAGTTCTGCAACCAGGGTAATACCCGCACCTAACTCCCCTGCCAATCCCAGGCCTGCAATGAAACGCCAAAAAGCATAACTTTCTATGGAGCTGACAAAGCCATTGCAAATATTGGCTACAGAGTACATAAATATAGATCCAAATAAAACATACAAACGGCCTTTTTTATCGCCTAAAATGCCCCAGAGGATACCACCAAGCAAAAGACCCAACATTTGCATATTCAATAAAAAGATACCGCCACGGGTAACTTCATCGCCCTGTAAGCCTAAGGATTGTAAACTGGTTACACGGACAATGCTGAAAAGTAAAAGATCATAGATATCAACAAAATAACCCAAGGAGGCTACTATAACTGCTGCGCTAAATAATTGATTGCGTGGTACTGTTGAAATTTTCTCAAGAGTTGGTGTGGTCATTTCCTTAAATAGTTTAGTATTCTAAAGCTATTTATTTATTGTGGAAAGACAAGGGGGAATTAATAGATAATTGGATGAACTGAATTACAAAATTAATATACCTTTAAATCGTCTATACTGGTAATTTTGGAAATCTTGCGTGTGCTTCTCTTTGGTCCCAAAACCAACAGTTATAATATCAGATTTTGAGCGAGATATCTCTTCATATTCAAACCATCAAATTTTCCTACGTGCTGACTAAATGAATAAAAGCAATTTAAAATGCCTGTAATTGATAAAATTAGCTTTTTTTATATTCATTCATATAAATGTGAAATAGTTAGAGAAGAGTCAACAGAAATTGCTCATTCCATCGACTCTTTAATAACAATGAGGCCGCTTAAGCAACCTCACTATCTTTTTCATGGCGCGTAACATGTTTAACTTTAAACTGCTTCACCCCATCAGGCATTTCCCAATCCACCACTGCATCACTTGTATAACCCAATAAGGCAATGCCAATAGGTGCCAATACAGAAAGCTTTTGTTTCTTCATATTAGCCTCTTCGGGTGTAACCAGGTGGAAGGTAAATTCTTGTCCGCTTTTAACATCCTGAATGGTCACTAATGAATCAATAACAATAACATTATCAGGCAAAGCCTCTTTCTTAACAATTTTAGCTTTTTTCAATTCATTATTCAGCTTTTGTTTGTTAAAATCAGACAAGTTACTGCTGAGTTTTAAATGATTCATCAACAAATCATATTCTCTCTTTGGGATAATTAATTTTGGTGTTTCCATGTTTAATATTGATTAAATACTTTGTGAGCTAATAGATTCCAACAATCACTCAACACCTTTATCAGCAGCACATAAAGCTAAAACTATGTTTAACAAATGATGACGACAGCAATCGTATCGTGCAGAAGACGGTGGACAATTATTGGAAGAAAATTCGATGTAAACGCCCCAAACCTGAAGCGATATGGAATGGGGCTTAGACTAGAAAGTCTTTGCTAGTCGTTTGGAATGAAAATCCAAATCTCGTATGTATACTATTCGTCGTATTATA
>NZ_JAZQPU010000275.1:0-21000 GCF_045628745.1 Pedobacter sp. | reverse complement strand
CATAAAAGTTTCAATTTTTTTAACGGCAATGTGGTATGATGCTTTTAAGGCACCTACCGTGGTACCGAGGATGGCCGAAATCTCTTCATATTTCAGGTCATCATAAAACTTCATGTTAAAAACCAGTCGTTGTTTTTCTGGCAAGCTCAAAATGGCCTGTTGCAATTTCAGCTCTACTTTGTCGCCATTGAAATAAGATGTTTCCACCAGGCTTTCTTTAAGCTCTGCAGAAACCTCGTCTAAAGGGGTATTGTTTTTTTGCTTTTTCTTGTTCAGGAAAGTGATCGATTCGTTGGTCGCTATTCTGTAAATCCAGGTATATAGCTGTGAATCATTTCTGAACTTTTCCAGGTTTTTCCATACTTTGATAAAAACATCCTGTACAAGGTCGTCACTATCATCATGGTCAATCACCAGGCGGCGGATGTGCCAGTAGATTTTTTGTTGGTATTTATTTAAAAGCAGGTTAAAGGCTTCATTCCGGGTGTTCTCCTGGGAGAACTTAGCGATAATCTCTGCATCTTCAACCTGCTTCATTGTTCTTTTTATTTTCTTTTAATCACTTTTTGTGCCGCTTCAACAATATTTATGGTGTCTAAACCATACTTCGTCATTAGCTGGTCTGGGGTACCACTTTCACCAAAGCTGTCGTTTACTGCAACAAACTCTTGTGGTGAAGGTAATTCCGTAGACAATAAACGCGCCACACTCTCGCCAAGTCCACCAAATTTATTGTGTTCTTCTGCGGTAACCACACAACCTGTTTTTCTGATAGATTTCAAAATTGCTTCTTCATCTAAAGGTTTTATGGTGTGAATATTGATAATTTCTGCTTCAATGCCCATTTCAGCAAGCTGCTCGCCAGCTTCAATAGCTTTCCATACCATGTGTCCTGTAGCAATAATCGTTACGTCAGTGCCTTCGTTGACCATCCATGCTTTACCAATCTCAAACTTCTGGTCAGGATCAGTAAATACAGGTAATACCGGGCGGCCGAAACGCAAGTAAACAGGCCCTTCATATTCTGCAATGGCAATTGTTGCCGCTTTAGTCTGGTTGTAATCGCAAGTATTGATTACCGTCATTCCAGGCAACATTTTCATTAAGCCTATATCTTCTAAAATCTGGTGTGTTGCACCATCTTCGCCTAAAGTAAGGCCAGCATGTGAAGCACAGATTTTAACATTTTTGTTAGAGTAAGCTACAGATTGACGAATCTGGTCGTAAACCCTTCCAGTAGAAAAGTTAGCGAAAGTTCCTGTAAAAGGCACTTTACCACCAATAGTTAAACCAGCAGCAATACCAATCATGTTAGCTTCGGCAATACCAATCTGGAAAAAGCGTTCAGGAAATTCTTTAATAAAAGCTTCCATTTTTAAAGAACCTACAAGATCTGCACAAAGTGCAACTACTTCAGGGTTGTTTTTTCCGGCTTCTAATAGTCCGGCGCCAAAACCTGAGCGGGTGTCTTTTTTTTCAGTGTATGTATATTTTTTTCTCACGTCAATTCTTTTTAGTAGTCTGTTAAAGTGCTGTTTAATTGCGCTAATGCTGCGGCCAGTTGATCATCGTTTGGAGCAACACCATGCCATTTGTGCGATCCCATCATGAAATCTACACCACTGCCCATTTGCGTAGCCATTAAGTTCAAAATTGGTTTGCCTTTTCCGGTTAAAGATTTAGCATAATGCAGCGCTTTAACAATGTTATCCATATCGTTACCATCAGAGGTAATAACATGCCAGCCAAAAGCTTCAAATTTAGCCTGCAAGCTTTCTAAGGACAATACTTTCTCTGTAGGGCCATCAATCTGCTGTCCGTTATAATCTACGGTGGAAATTAAGTTATCTACTTTATTGTGTGGGGCAAACATAATAGCTTCCCAGTTTTGGCCTTCCTGCAACTCGCCATCACCCATCAGGGTATAAACAAGAGAAGTATCTTTATTAATTTTTTTAGCAAGAGCAGCACCAATAGCAACTGATAAACCCTGACCTAAAGATCCAGAAGCAATCCTGACTCCCGGTAAGTGTTCATGTGTGGTAGGGTGGCCCTGTAAACGTGTATTTAATTTTCTGAAAGTTGCTAATTCGCTAGGGTCAAAATAACCAGACCTTGCCAATACGCTATACCATACAGGAGAAATGTGACCATTAGACAAGAAGAACAAGTCTTCGCCTATACCGTTCATGTTAAAATCTGTTGAGTGATTCATGGCCTCAAAATATAAAGCGGTCACGAAATCTGCACAGCCTAGTGATCCTCCTGGATGTCCGGATTGGCATCCATGAACCATTCTTACAATATCCCTTCTTACTTGAGAAGCAATATTTTCTAATTCATTGATTGTCTTTTTCATTAAATACGAAATGGGTTAATACAGCAAATGTAATTATTTGCTTGTTGATATCTGGTTTATTTTAAAAGCGCTAGAACCTGAGCTGTAGCATTTTTGGTATCTACTTTGTCAATGATATGGGTAATGGTTCCCTGCTCATCAATGAGGAAAGTTTTACGGGCAATGCCCATGTATTTCTTGCCATAATTGTTCTTTTCTACCCATACGCCATAAGCCTCCACAATTTTTTTGTCGGTATCGGCAATAAGGGTAAAGGGAAGTTCAAACTTGGTAACAAACTTTTGGTGAGATTTTTCATCGTCCACACTTACGCCTAACACCACAATGCCCTGTGCGGTTAAGCCCTGGTAATTGTCGCGGAAATCACATGCTTCAGCAGTACAACCCGGTGTATTGTCTTTGGGATAAAAATAAAGTACTACTTTTTTACCGGCAAACTGACTTAAAGAAACAGGATTACCCTGCTGGTCGTTGGCGGTAAAATCTGGCGCTTTTTGTCCTTCAACTGGTATGCTCATTGTTTAATTTTTTATCTGTAAAAATCAAGGTTCAATGTTTTTTTATTGTTCTTCATGTCATCAACCACCAACTTTAACGTATGCTTACCCGGCGCAGTACGCGAGGTAAAAGAATGCCATAATGTTGCGGTTTTGCTGTCGAACTCCATCAATACCCATTGGCCGTCAATATAGCCATTAAAACTTTTAAGTCCTGAAAGGTTGTCTCTTATTTTAAAACTCATTTTACTGATGCCCTTCATGTTTTTTCCTGCCGAAATATTAAGGGGGCTAATAGTAGGGGCCACAGTATCAATGGCAATAAAGAAACTCCCAAAATTTCTCACCCTTGCTTTGATGTAACCATTATCAAATTCTCCTCCCTGTGCAGCACGGTTGGTGTTCACAATCAATGCTTTACTGAGGTAAGGCACCAGGTCTGAAGTGATTTTTATAGACAGATCGAATCCTGTATGCAAGGGTGTATAAGCATTATGAATCTGGTGGATGGCAGAGTAAGCATTGGTAGCAGGTTTAGGCTTGGTGGCGTAAACAAAATTTACATCATCGTATAAACTGCCCAGCGGAATGCTCACTTTAACATCGTTATTGCTAAACTCGTTCACCTGGTTGTAGGGAAATAAGATGCCTGCAGGGCCTTCTGGTGTTTTAATAACCGCGGTACTGTCGGCCTGTACTTTAAATTGTAGTGTACTCACATTACCTTTGCTATCAGTAATGGTGTATTTCAGTTCATGCAGCGCCTGGTCGGTAAAGGAAATTCGACCCCTGTTTTTGAGGTGGTAATAGATTTGCAAAGGGTTACCGGGGTCAACAAAGCTTTTCTGTATAGTGCGCTTGTTGGTCATATAGGTAGGGTAGTCGATATGGGAGTTAACAGCCTTGCTGTTTTCAAAGCTGAATTTTTCCATTGCCGAGATGTAAACAGTTTCTCCATCAACATCCAGCTGGATGGAATAGACACCATTGCTGCCTGATGCGCCATTGTGCCTATCGGTTACAATAATCCCTAAGCCAAATTCGCCACCAATAGTGAGTGTATTCACCTGGTTGAGTTTGTAGTTCCCATCTGCTCCTTGCACATCATAATATTGCTTAGGCGTCAAATCGCTAAAAGGCTTTTCGTTTAAGCGATAAACATACATCGAATGAATTACCGGGGGAATATTGTCTGGGATGTCTAAGCCAAATAGCTGCGGGTTGATAGTGGCCTCAGTCTTCGTATCGCGAATTTCAAAATGCAGGTGCGGACCGCCGGAGCTGCCCCTGTTACCAGAATAACCAATTACATCTCCCTTTCTAACTAACAAAAGGGTAGGCGCTGGAAATTCATCAAGCTCAAAGGTTTTCTTTGCATACTGCAATTGTTCTATGCGTTGTGCTATTTTAGGATTGAAACGCTGCAGGTGCCCATACACGGTGGTATAACCATTGGGATGGTTGAGGTATACGGCCTGCCCAAAACCACTATTCTGTACCCTTACCCGGGCAACATAACCATCTGCAACGGCAAATACAGGATAGCCTTCACGTTGGTTGGTACGGTAGTCCATTCCAGAGTGAAAGTGATTGCCACGGATTTCGCCAAAAGAACCCGACAAAGCTGGCGGCACAATATCAAGCGGTGGCCTGAAATCTACTAATGGGTATTTATTAGTGCTGAAGAGGAATTGTGCCTTGGCAGAAAAAAAGGTAGATGTTAAGATTAGAAGGAGTACTGTATACGTTTTAACCATTAAAATTATTTTATATTGAAATTCAAAAGCTGCTCGCCATTTAACGTCGCTTCTAAATGGTCTCCGGCAAGAACCTGGCCAACTCCTTCAGGGGTACCTGTAAAAATAAGGTCTCCCTTTTTAAGGGTAATGTATTGTGATACAAAAGAAATGATGTACTCAAAAGAGAAGAGCAGATTTTTGGTGTTGCCCTGCTGGCGACTTTCTTTATTGATTTGCAGCTCAAAATTGATGTCGTAAAGGTTGCCTGCATTGGCTTTAGGGATGAAATTGCTGATGGCAGCAGAGTTATCAAACGCTTTAGCCAGCTCCCAGGGTAGGCCTTTTTCTTTATGTCGGCTTTGGATGTCCCTGGCCGTGAAATCTATACCCAGGCCAATTTCTTCATAATAGTTAGCGGCAAACTTTTCCTGTATATGCTTTCCTTCTTTACAGATTTTAAGCACTACTTCAAGTTCATAATGGATGTCGTTAGAGAAATCTGGGATGTAGAAGGGCCTGTTGTCCTTTAATAAGGCCGTATCAGGTTTCATAAAAATAACCGGGGTGGTGGGTACTGGATTGTTTAATTCCTGGGCATGCGCAGCATAATTGCGACCAATGGCAATAATCTTCATCAATAAATGTTTTTTCGTAAAAATAGGAAAGAAAAAATAGAAATCTATAAAACGGAGATGCGTTTTACACTGGTTTCAGCACCGGCAACAATTCTAAGAAAGTAAATACCGCTGTTTAAACGCGTAGGGAAGGTATAGCTTTTGGTGATTTCGCCCGATGGAAAACGCTCGTTTGCCAAAGTAATCACTTCATTGCCCAATAAATCCATAATCTTAATAGATAACAATGATTCGCGTTCTAAACGAAGCATAATATTGATCTGGTCTTCAACAGGATTAGGGTAAACTTTTAATACGGTAAGAATCTTATCGTATTTAATGGAAGTTGCAGTACTTGCGCTGGTTAAAAAAGTGTTATAAGGGATAAAGCCGAAATAAGGACGGTAAGATTTAATATTAGTACGAATCTGTGGGGTGTTGTTGACCTTTGTGGTCTTCTTTTGAGTCATGGAATAGTTAATACTATCCATCCGTTGTGCGAAAACTTGGTCACTTCCAAAAACACTCATGCAGATGATGCATAAAGTAAGAAGAAGAAGCGTTATATGTGATCGTCTATTCATTTGGCTTAAACAAAAGTAGAGATTAAAAAACAAAGAATTGTAAGAATTTGTTTAAAAGACAATATTTAACAATATTTAACAAAAATACACACCGTTTTATCCATTCAAAAAGTGTCAGACCCTAAAAGGATTCACAAATTATCTGCCGCAGGCTTACTCATTAGTTTAGGAATTGTATATGGAGACATAGGTACCTCGCCTCTGTATACACTTCGTGCTATTTTCAATACCATTAGTGATGCCGGCCAGGCCATTACCCCCCTGGTAGTTTTAGGCTCCTTATCATGTATCATCTGGACCCTCACCCTGCAAACCACCATTAAATATGTGGTTATTACCTTAAGAGCAGACAATAAAGGGGAAGGAGGCATTTTATCTTTGTATTCCCTGGTCCGTAAAAAAGCCAGATGGCTCGTTATACCGGCCATTATTGGTGGCTGCGCCTTGCTGGCCGATGGCATTATTACCCCCAGCATTACAGTAACCACTGCCATCGAAGGATTGCAGGTAAAGTTTCCATGGTTCCAGGTCATTCCTGTGGTCATCGGTATCATCGTATGCCTTTTTGTGATACAACAATTTGGAACCAGTTTAGTTGGCAAATTATTCGGTCCGATTATGTTTTTTTGGTTCGCTACTTTAGGTGCCCTCGGCCTGTTTTATATTGTGCAGGATGTAACCATTATTAAAGCACTAAACCCTTATTATGCTTATCATTTATTAACCACCAACCCAGAGGCTCTGCTTATTTTAGGAGGTGTATTTTTGTGTACCACAGGTGCAGAGGCTTTATATTCTGACCTTGGCCATTGTGGAAGGGCCAACATCAGGATCAGCTGGATCTTTGTAAAGCTTACCTTAATTTTAAATTACCTTGGGCAGGGTGTATGGTTGCTGCAGCATCCAAAATATGACGATGCTTTAAATCCTTTTTATCAGATTGTGCCGTCGGCCTATTTGCTGCCCATGGTTGCCCTGGCCACCATTGCAGCTATTATTGCCAGTCAGGCCATGATTACCGGCTCTTTTACCTTAATCTCTGAAGCGGTACGCCTCAACTTATGGCCTAAAGTGCGCATTAATTACCCTAGTAACCAAAAAGGACAGATTTATGTGCCTTCTATCAACTGGCTGCTTTGTGCCGGTTGTATTGGTGTAGTGCTCATTTTCCAAAAATCTATCAACATGGAGGGTGCTTATGGCCTCGCTATAAACCTTACCTTTTTGTCCACTACCATTTTAGTTGCTTTTTACATGTGGCGTAAAAAAGTGCCACGTTACATCATTGCCATCTTCATTATCATTTACGGTCTGCTGGAGCTTGCCTTCCTTGCCGGTAACATGACTAAGTTTTTCCACGGTGGTTTTGTAACTTTATTAATAGGGGCAGCCTTGTTCTCCGTGATGTGGAGCTGGTATGTTTCCCGGAAAATTAAAAACCGCTATATTAAATATGTGGAGATCGAAGATTATTTCCAGATTATTGAAGAGCTCAGCAGTGATCAATCTGTGCCCAAATACGCCTCTCAACTGGTGTACCTCACCAGTGCGAACTTTAAAACGGAGATAGAATCTAAAATTATCTATTCCATCTTGCAAAAACAACCTAAACGTGCTGATATTTATTGGCTGGTGCATGTGGATGTGGTGGATGAGCCTTTTGCGAGCGACTATAAAGTTGAATTCCTGATCCCGGGGAAATTGATCCGGATTGATTTCCGTTTAGGTTTCCGTGAAGAACAAAGGGTAAACCTCTTGTACCGTAAAGTGGTGGAAGACCTGGTTAAAAATGGCGAGGTAGATATTACCAGTCAGTATACTTCCCTCAAAAAGCATAAAATTGTAGGCGATTTCAGGTTTGTGTTGCTGGAGAAACAGTTGTCGAAATTCACTTCCCTTAGTTTTTATGAAAGTTCTATCTTGCAATATTATTTTATCCTTAAAAAGTTAAGCTTATCTGAAGAACGTGGCTTTGGCTTGGAGTCTAGTTATGTAGATGTAGAGAAGGTTCCTTTGATTTTCGTAGCCTCAGATGAGATTGAGTTGAACAGGATTCCGAATTAGAAATTGCCTTTAAAGCTGATAAGACTTGAACTAATGCAGGCTAGGTTTTTACTTTTATGGAGCGGGTTTAAACCAAAAAAAGCTCAAACATTTGATGAGAATGTTTGAGCTTTTTAATTTAAATCGATTAATGGGGCTGTTTTTAAGTCTTAAAAATTAGCGCCTGTGCTATTGAACTTCCTGGTTCAGCTTGCTGTGTTTATAACCGTAAAGGAAATAAACCACCAGGCCAATAACCAGCCAGATGCCGAAGCCAATCCAGTTAGAAATGCCCAGTTCGCACATCATATATAAACAGCTGATTAAACCCAAGACAGGAATTAAACTTAAGTTTTTAACCACACAATAGTACCCGATTATTCCGCAAAGGATCAGAAAGATCCACATTGGAATTTTGTGCATAAACAAACTCCAGCCGGTATTGTATTTTTTAACGGCATCGACAGAAGAGGCATCAACAAACTTTTGGTAAGCGGCTTCATCTAAACTTCCTAAGTAAGCTTCTGCATCAGGGTTTCTTTCAATGATGTTTATCCTGCTCTGCATTTCTACAATTTGATTTTGCACCGATTTTAACTCTGCGCCATCTAAAGAGGTCACAAAGCTGATTGGGTCATATACTTTTGCTTTGTTGAATAAGAAATTGCTGCTTTCCGTTTTGTATTTGGTAAATGCTATAACCAGCATCACCACAAATAATACTGGAATAATGTATTTTGAATTGGCATAAGGGATCCTGAACTTTCCTCTTTGCACATCAGGTCTGTCTTGTAAAACCAATACACCGGCACAAACCAGCACAAAGGCAAATAAGGTACCTATAGAACATAAATCTGTTACGATAGTAAGGTTCATGAATAAGGAAGGGATGGCCACAACAAAACCCACCACAATAGTTGCAAAGGATGGCGTTTGGTATTTAGGATGGATTTTTGAAAATGCTTTAGGCAATAATCCGTCCCTGCTCATGCTCATCCAGATTCTTGGTTGGCCCATTTGGAAAACCAGCAATACACTGGCCATGGCAAAAACAGCACTTACAGCTATAATACCACTCATTATTTTAAGGTCTACCTGATCAAAAACAAAGGCTAATGGATCGCCAACGGCCAAAAGGCTGTAGTTAACCATACCTGTTAACACAAGGGCGATGGCAACATATAATACGGTACAGATGATAATAGCCCACATCATACCGCGCGGTAAATCTTTTTGTGGGTTTTTACACTCTTCGGCCGTTGTAGAAATTGCATCAAAACCGATATAGGCAAAGAAAACGGCAGATACACCTTTCAAAACACCACTTACACCATTAGGGGCAAAAGGGTGCCAGTTGGCGGTATCTACATAAAATATACCTACGGATAGCACCAGTAAAATTACGGCAAGTTTAACCACCACCATGGCATTACTTGCATTTTTAGATTCTTTCATACCCCTGTAAACTAACCAGGTAATGAAAATGATGATGAATAAAGCCGGAAGGTCTGCCACTAAATGGAAACTGCCTATTCTTGGTGCCGTAAGCCATGCGTTGTTAGCCAAACGGGTAGCCTCATCTAAATTGGCAAAGCTTTTTCCTGCGTTTAACAAGGATTGGGCATGTTGATGACCGTTATAAGCACTGAGGTAATCCATTGTCATCCAATCTGGAACATGAATGCCATTGATGTTTAAGGCGGGTATGCGGATGGAAGAGAGGAGACCTGTAAAATAATCAGACCAGGAAATGGCTACAGTGATGTTCCCGATGGCATATTCCATAATGAGCGACCAGCCGATGATCCAGGCTACTAACTCGCCAAAGGCCACATAAGAGTAGGTGTAAGCACTGCCTGAAACAGGAACCATAGACGCAAATTCAGCATAGGCAAAAGCGGCGAAGCTACAGGCAAGGGCCGTAAAAATAAATAGAAAGATTACTGCCGGCCCTCCATCAGCACTGGCTTTACCAATGGTACTGAAAATACCAGCACCAATAATGGCCGCAATACCAAAGGCGGTGAGGTCTTTTACACCAAGTGTTTTGTGAAGATTTGGTCCGTGGTCTCCATATCCTTTTTCTGCATCCGCGAGAATCTTAGATATGGACTTTTTTCTGAGTAGCTTTTCGAGCATATAGTTTGGTTAATCGGTTTAAGCTAATTTATCAAGTTCATCTTTTACAAAAGAGGCCAGCTCTTTTACATAATCCACACTAAAGTCGAATTTTATACCCGCTGTTTCGTAAATAACGTTCATCGGTTTGGTATAGCCTAAAGCCAATGCATCAAGGTATTGCTGTAAGGCTTTGTTCGGGTTTTCCTTGAAGTTTTTCCATATGGCAATAGCACCTAACTGGGCAATGGCATATTCAATATAGTAAAATGGAACTTCAAAAAGGTGCAATTGCTTTTGCCAGATATTGCCAAAAATGGCTTCCTGACCTTCCCAATCTGAGAAACCAGCACCAAAAGTGGTATATATTTGTTTGAAAGCTTCTTCACGGTCGGCAGCATTATGTCCTACATTGGTATAAATCCAATGTTGGAACTTATCAATAACCGCTACCCAGGGTAGGGTTTTCAACACGTCAAGTAGTTGCTCTTTCTTGGCGCGGATTAAATCTTCTTCATTGTCGAAATAAACAGACCAGTGGTCCATAGAGATCAGCTCCATGCTCATGGAAGCCAATTCGGCTACTTCTGAAGGACAATGCTTAAAATCGTTTAACTCTAAATTGGCCGTTAAAAAGGTGTGCACTGCATGTCCGCCTTCGTGAACCATCGTGGTTAAATCTCTCAATGAGTTAGCCGAATTCATGAAAATAAAAGGGGCGCCGGTTTCTGCCAATGGGTAATTATAACCACCCGGGGCTTTACCTTTGCGACTCTCTACATCAAACAGGTTATTCGCTTTCATGGTGGAAAGCATTTGTCCCAGTTTAGGATCGATGGCATTGAAACAATCAATACTTTTGTCAACCAGTTCTTGTCCGTCTTTGAAGGGTTTCAACGCTGGTTTTCCCGAAGTACTCACTTCCTGATCCCATGGTTTTAAAGTTTCCAGTCCTAATAATTGGGCACGCTGATCTGCTTGTTCTTTAAGGATAGGCACAATCTCCTGCTCTATAGCCTGGTGAAAATCATAACAATCCTGCGGGCTGTAGTCAAACCTGCCTAATGCCTGGAACATATAATCGCGGTAATTTTCAAAACCTGCATTTAGCGCTACCTGGTTACGGAGCACAATTAATTCATCAAACAAAATGTTTAACTCATCTTTATTCACCATGCGGCGATTTTGGATGGTTTCCCATGCTTCCTGACGAACCGATCGATTGGTGTCTTTTAAAAAGTTGGCCGCCTGCTCCAAGGTATATTCCTGATCGTTGAGCATTACACTCATGGCACCAGTAATAGACTGGTAACGCTGCTGGGTAACCTGAAGTTTGGTAAACAGCTCTATATTTTCTTCTCTATAAATTTCTAATGCTTTTCTTACGCCGCGCAGGTAAACGAAGTATTTATCTTCATCAAGCTCGTCAATAAAAGCACTCGCTACCAGTTTTTGATTCAACAGGTTAGAGAAGGGCGCAATTTTAGGTTCTATTTCTGTAGCAAAGTATTGGAAATCTTTCACCAATGCTTCATTTGCCGTATCGCAGGTCATTTTGATATAGCGCCAGGCGAAGTCTTCTTCTAAGGCTGCCTCCAGTTCGCTTTTATCTTTAAGCCAATTTTCAAGGGCTATAACATCATCAATTTGCCTAGCCAATAATTCATTGAACAGCGGTTCTAAATTAGCCCACTTCATTTCTAAATGTTGGGGAATATAGTTCCTGGTCTTTTTCGGTATGGTTAAATCGATCATAGTTGTTAAATTTAGAAATTAGTTCTGATATAGGCATCTACTAAAAAGCAAATAGCGAAAATTACCGATGCATAACCATTGGTAGTCGCAAAAGCTTTGTTGACCTTGCTGATGTCATTAGGTTTAACCAACAGGTGCTGGTAAATCAAGGCGCAACAAAAGAAAGCAACACCTATATAATAAGGCCAGCTGAAAGGCACAAAATAAAGAGGCAGCATTACACATAGGGCAGAACAAACATGGAGTAATACCGACAGGCGGAGTGCATTTTTAGAACCCAGCGCTGCGGGGATGGAATGTAATTTTTCGTCTTTATCAAAACCTTCATCCTGCAGAGCGTAGATAATGTCAAAGCCACTGGCCCAGAATAACACGGCAAAAGAGAACAATAAAGGCACAATATTAAATTGACCGGTAACGGCAATATAGGCGCCAATAGGGGCTAAGGCAAGACCCAAGCCTAATACCATGTGGCACAAGGCTGTAAAGCGTTTGGTATAACTGTAAAATAACACCACAAATAAAGCAATGGGTGATAAGTACAGGCATAGGTTATTGATAAATGCCGTTGTAATGACAAAGAGGATGCAGTTGAGCACCACGAAGATCAGGGCCTCGTTTGCAGAAATTTTACCTGCAGGGATATCCCTCATGTTAGTCCTTGGGTTTTTGCTGTCAATATTTCTGTCGAGGTAGCGGTTAAAAGCCATTGCCGAATTACGGGCAAAGACCATACACAACACCACCAGTACCAATAAATGCCATTGAAAAGGAGCATCGGTTGTAATGATGCCCAGAAAGAAGCCTATTAAAGCAAAAGGCAGGGCAAACACGGAATGTGCAAAAAGCACAAGCGAAAAATATTTCTTCATTTTTTATACGCTATACTCGAACTAATATTCCGGTGTTTCTTTTGGTGCCAATATAGGCATCACGAAATCACGGTTAATATCATCAATAAACTTCAATACTTCATCTCTTCCCTGGCCTTTTTCTGCAGAACTTACTACGTATGGAGGGATCTCTTCGAACCAACCTGAAAGTGCTTTTTTAAATTGCGCCACATTCTGATCTGTCTTAGGGGCAGATTGTTTATCGGCTTTAGTAAAGATCAATGCGAAGGGCACCTGACATTCTCCTAACCAGCAGCAGAATTCAATATCAATCTTCTGTGGCTCCAGTCGGCTGTCTATCAACACGAATACACACTGTAGACTTTCTCTTTTAGTGATGTAGTTACGGATAAATTTCTCCCACTTCTCCCGGCTGTTTTTAGACACCTTGGCATAACCATAGCCCGGTAAATCTACAATATACCACTTCTCATTGATTAAAAAATGGTTGATTAACTGGGTTTTACCCGGTCTTTGCGATGTCTTTGCCAGTCCATGCTGGTTAACCAGCATGTTGATTAAAGAGGATTTTCCAACGTTTGAACGTCCTATGAAGGCATATTCCGGCATATTGGCCACCGGTAAGGGAGCAAGTTTTGTATTGCTACAAATGAAAGTTGCTGATTTTATAATCATTTTACAAAGGTAGAAAATTAGTTTTCAACAATACTTATCTTTGCAGCACAACCATGAATGAAAAAATAACACCATACCAATCAAAATCAGCTACCAAGAAAGAACAGGTGGCAGATATGTTTAACAATATATCGAAAACATACGACTTTTTAAACCATTTTTTATCCCTGGGGATAGATATTATATGGCGTAAAAAGGCGATAGGGGAGCTTAAAGCCCTAAAACCTAGGGTAATGCTTGACGTTGCCACCGGTACTGGTGATTTTGCCTTTGAGGCCATCAAAATACTGAAACCTGAAAAGATAATTGGCGTAGATATTTCTGAAGGCATGCTGAATATGGCGCGCAAAAAGATTGAAGAACGCAATTTAGGGGGTGTATTTACCGTTCAAAAGGGCGACTCGGAGAAATTACAGTTTTCAGATAACCAGTTTGATGCCATTACTGTGGCTTTTGGCGTGCGTAATTACGAGAACCTGCAGAAAGGATTGTCTGATATGTTTCGTGTGCTTAAACCGGGTGGTAAAATTGTTATCCTTGAGTTTTCTAAACCAAAGCAGTTTCCAGTAAAACAGGGCTACAATTTTTATTTTCAACATATCCTTCCTGTTTTTGGGAAAATGTTTTCTAAAGATTCCCGTGCTTATACCTATCTTCCAGAATCGGTAGCTGCCTTTCCTGATGGACCTGCATTTACCAGCCTGATGAAGACCGTAGGTTTTAAAACGACCAAGCATGTCTCGCTGACTTTTGGTATCTGTTCCATTTATACAGGTGTGAAATAACCTGTAATTAGGGCGCTATTATTGTTAGTTGCCTAATTGAATAAACCCTATTGGTATGAAGAGATACGTATACTTATTGTTTTCTTGTTTAATCTACTGCACTGCTGCTCAAGCACAATATTGGAAAGGAAACGATAATCCCGAGGCTATACAATTTACGTATACTATACAGTACGTTACTTCACAATATAAAGTGACGCCCACAGCGGATTGGGCCACACAATTAATGGAAAATAATGTGCCTCTTTCACCAAATTTATCTCATATGCGGTCGCCAGAAGCTTATGGTTTTGCCATAGGCCTGGGTGTAAGTAAAGGTTTAGGATCCAATGCAGAACTTAGGTTCGTGCCAACGCTGACCATTGCAGACCGGATACTCACTTATAGTTACCACCATGTGCTTGATGTCAATTCTACTGGAGATCCTGTTTACAGCAAGGACCGTAAAGTACAGGCTTCACTGGTGGAACTTCCCTTAAGTATAAAACTTAAATCAGATCAACGCGGCTATTTTGGTGCTTACGTAACCGGCGGACTGAAGTACAGTGCTGATATTTCGTCGTCAAAGCGTAGCGATGACAGCGAGATGATTGCTTTTGAGAAAATGCTGAAAAATAAAAGAAGCTATGTCTCTTATGAAGCCGGTCTGGGTCTTGATCTTTACTTCAGGTATTTTAAGTTGTCGCCTGAAATTAAATATTCGGCAAGTTTCAATAGCATCCTCCAACAGGAAAATAGCGTTTTTTCTAAACCCATCGATAAGCTGATGTTGCGAAATGTTACATTTAGTTTATATATACAGTAACGTTCAACTTTAAAAAGTCCTATTTTTGTGGCATAATATAGATGCTATGACCGCTAAAATTGCGTTAATCACGGGGGCAACCTCCGGAATTGGAGAAGCCTGCGCCACTTTATTTGCTCAACAAGGCTACCAGTTGGTGTTAATAGGCAGACGTACCGACAGGTTACAGAAGCTTTCTGCACAGCTGGCAGCACAATATCTGGTACCGGTGATGCCTTTGGTAGTAGATGTGAGAGATAAAACACAACTTCAGGCACTTTTGGAAGAGCTTCCCCAGGAATGGAAAAAAGTAGACGTGCTGATTAACAATGCAGGTTTAAGCCAGGGCCTGGATCCTATAGATAAAGGAAACACCGACGATTGGGATACCATGATTGATACCAATGTTAAAGGTCTTCTGTATGTATCGAAAATCGTTTCTAACTGGATGATCCCGCATCACAGTGGTCACATCATTAACATAGGTTCTATTGCAGGTCAGGAAGTATATCCTAATGGAAATGTATATTGCGCCACCAAACATGCGGTTGATGCCTTAAACAAGGGGATGCGCTTAGATCTTTTGCCTTATGGCATTAAAGTTACGGCCATTAACCCCGGAGCTGTAGAAACAGAATTTTCCATCGTTCGTTTCAAGGGCGATGAAGAACGTGCTAAAAAAGTATACCAGGGGTTTGAACCTTTAATGGCTCAGGATATTGCTGATGCCATTTGGTTTGCCGTTAGTAGACCGGCGCATGTAAACATCAATGACATGCTGATTATGCCAACTGCACAGGCATCAGCCACTATAATCAATAAAAATTAAGATATGATATCAGCTACAATAGATCAGGAAATTAAAAAAGCAATGCTTGCTAAAGATGCGGCAAAATTAAGAGGCTTAAGAGCGATTAAAGCAGCTTTACTATTAGCAAGAACTGAAAAAGGTTCTTCAGAAGAAGTAACAGAAGATGCTGAATTAAAAATTCTTCAGAAGTTAATTAAACAACGCAAAGAATCATCTGATATCTATAAACAACAGGGGCGTGAAGATTTAGCACTAGTAGAAGATGAAGAAATTGAAGTGATCGGAAATTTCTTGCCGAAACAATTAGATAAAGCAGAAGTTGAGGCTATCATTCTATCTATCATCAAGGAAAGCGGTGCCAGCTCTATGAAAGATATGGGCAAAGTGGTTGGCCTTGCCAATAAAGAATTAGCAGGTAAAGCAGATGGAAAATTAATTGCTGAAATAGTTAAGGCACAATTGGCATAAATTGTGTTAAACATTAACATCTTGTAGTTTTTTTAAAAAAAACGAGTCACCGATGCCTTTAATTAACATATGTCTACTAACTTAGTAGCACATCCAAAAAGAAATATGAAATACGAAGTAATAGAAGATAATGGTTTTAAGTATATAGAAGCTGGGGCGGGGGAAACACTGGTATTACTTCATGGTCTAATGGGTGAATTGAGTAATTGGGAACACACGATAGATTTTTTTAAAGACCGTTATAGAGTAATTGTTCCTATTTTGCCGATATATGAATTACCTTTATTAACTTTAGGGGTAAAGAGTTTGTCTAAATATGTTTATCGTTTCCTGAAGTTCAAAAAGTTGAATCAGGTTGTATTAATTGGTAATTCTCTTGGTGGTCATGTAGGTTTAATATTTACTATTTCGCACCAGGAAAAGGTAAAAGCTTTAGTTTTAACAGGTAGTTCTGGCTTATATGAAAATGCTTTTGGAGGGTCATTTCCTAAAAGAGAAAGTTACGATTATATTAAAGAAAAAACAGCTTATACTTTTTACGATCCTGCAACAGCAACCAAAGAATTAGTTGATGAAGTTTTCAGAACGGTTAATGAACGTTCAAGGGTCATCAGGATACTAGCTTTGGCAAAATCGGCCATCAGACATAACATGTCTAAAGATTTGTCGAAAATCACTATTCCGGTTTCTTTAATTTGGGGAATGCAGGATAAGGTGACGCCGCCTGATGTGGCAGATGAGTTTCATGACTTATTACCCAATTCAGAACTTAACTGGGTAGATAAATGCGGGCATGCCCCTATGATGGAGCAACCTGAGATATTTAATGAATATTTGAATAAATTTTTAAATAGAATATTGCTGAAATAATGTATGCTTCTGCACTGATATCGTCCTCGATTCCTCCATTAAGGAGTACTGACACAGTGCAGAAAGCTTTAGAACGCCTCTCTGATTTTAAACTCTTCCATTTACCGGTTATAAAAGATAACCTCTTTATTGGTTTAGTGGCCGAGGAGGACCTGATTGAGATCAGAAATCCACAGCTGAGTTTAGGCGACGCATCAGTGAAATTGTTAAATTCCTTTGTATATCCAGACGCCCATGTGTATGATGTGATCAGGTTGTTTAACCAGCTCAATTTGTCTGTCGTAGCTGTAATGGATTACAACAAGAACTTTTTGGGCATGATCTCCATCCACAGCCTTATTGCCTATACTTCAGAGATATTTGCCGTGAAAGAAGCCGGTGGCATCATAGTGCTGGAAATTAGCAACAGGAACAATTCATTAGCCCACATGGCACAGATTGTCGAAGCAGACAATGCGCAGATTCTTTCCTCTTATGTGCAATCCTTCCCGGATTCAACGAAACTTGAGGTTACTTTAAAAATAAATAAAACAGAGCTTTCTGGCATCATCTCTTCTTTTGAACGTTATGATTACCAGGTGAAGGCTGTTTTTAACAATAAGGCAACCGATCAGGGTACTGAAGACAGGTTTAACTCTTTCATGAATTTCCTTAATGTTTAAGGACAGTTTTTTATGGAAATTAAAACTGCTTTTTGAACTCTTCATTACCTTTAAAAACAAAAACACAGAATGAAAACATCAAAAAGCTTATTTACAATTAAAACTGCTTTTTGAACTCTTCATTACCTTTAAAAACAAAAACACAGAATGAAAATTGCAATTTATGGAAGGGAGTTTAACAATACTGTTTTACCTTATGTCCAGGAAGTCTTCCATATCCTTGAAGAGCATCAGATAGAAACCCTTGTATTTGAAAACTTCTACCAGTTTATTGCTGATAAAATAGCTTTACCTTCTACCGTTAAAAGGTTTAAAAATAATGTAGAACTGTTAGGGCAGGCCAACGTATTGATTAGCCTTGGCGGCGATGGCACGCTGTTAGATACCCTGGCCTTTGTTCGTGAATCTGGCATTCCAGTAATAGGGATCAATTTTGGACGTCTGGGATTTTTGGCCAGCGTTAACAAAGATGAAATTCGCGTTGCCATTAATGCCTTGTTGAACAGTCAGTTTTCTTTAGACAAACGTAGCCTGCTGCGTGTAGAATCTGAAAACAACTTGTTTGATGGAGAGAATTTTGCCTTAAATGACATCACCATTCACCGCCGTGACGATTCTGCCATGATGCTCATCAATGCTTACATGAATGGCGAATTTATCAATTCTTACTGGGCAGATGGGCTTATTATTGCTACGCCGACAGGCTCCACAGCCTATTCCCTCAGCTGCGGGGGGCCTATTATTTACCCAAGCTCACGAAGCTTTGTCATTACCCCGGTAGCACCACATAATTTAAATGTAAGACCACTTGTTATTCCTGACGATATCTCATTAACTTTTGAAGTGGAAGCGCGAAGTGCTAAATTCCTTGTATCTTGTGACTCAAGAACAGAGACAGTTGACCGAAGTGTTAAAATTACCCTTAAAAAGGCACATTTTGATTTAAATCTCATTCGTTTAAACGAAGAAAGTTATTTAACAACACTGAGAAATAAACTGCTTTGGGGCATAGATACCCGAAATTACTAGCATCATCGCATTACCTTTAAAATTAACTCATTAATGAAACATAGAGGCGGACTATTATTTCTATTGGCAGCGCTGCTTTGCAGCAATCTCAGCGTAAAAGCGCAGAATTGGGAAATTGGTGTAGGTGCTGGTGCAGCAGGATACATTGGCGATTTAAATCAGAATCAACCCCTTAAACTTTCAGGTCCTTCGGCTGGTGGCTTTGCAAAGCTTAACCTAGATCCTTATTGGAGTGTTGGCGTTCATTACAACTATGGCCGGATCATGGGCGAGCATAACCAATTGAAGTTTTATACCCCGATGCATGAAGCCAGTGTGCTGGTAGATTTTAACTTTCTTGATTTCTTTGCCGGTGGTGGCCAGCGCAAGTTTACACCCTACCTTTATACCGGTGTTGGAGGCCTTATTTTCAATCCGAAGGTGAAAGTAAACGATGAAGTGAAGTTTTTAAGGCTCTACCGTACCGAAAACCAATACTATCCTTATAAAAACTACGCCTTGACCATTCCTTATGGCGGTGGTGTAAAATTTAAGGTGCAGTCGAACCTCACATTTTTTGCCCAGATGGGTTATAGAACCGCCTTTACAGATTACCTTGATGATGTGAGCAGCAATTACAGACGCATTACCGACGGTAATGAAGAACGCATCTTTTTGTCGAACCCTTCACAAGATCCTGCAAGGATTGGGACCCAAAGAGGCGATTCCAGACCCCGGGATACCTATATGTTTACCCAGGTAGGGGTGTCTTACACCTTTTTATGCAGAAATTGCGCTATCTTTTAGCATCATTTACAGATATATAAGTTATTAATCATAGAAAATTTTACCTTTGTGTCCCGAAAATGTTTATACTTTTTTGGATCATTTTCATATAGTTAGATGGGATTTAAAGAACAAATTGACCTTACGCGTTTACCTGAGCATATTGCAATAATAATGGATGGTAATGGCCGATGGGCGAAAAATCAGGGGAAATTCAGGGTTTTTGGTCATGAGAATGGTGTGCTTTCTGTAAAAGATATTGTGGAGGGATGTGCTGATATTGGCATAAAATACCTTACCATTTATACCTTTTCTACAGAAAACTGGAACCGTCCGATTGAAGAAGTGAATGCGCTGATGGAGATTTTTATTTCTACCATCAACCAGGAAACACCAAGGCTTACCAAAAATAATATCAAATTAAATGCGATAGGTGATTTAAAATCGCTGCCGCAAAAATGTATTGATGACCTGAAAAGTGCGATGGATAAAACAGCCAATAATACCCGTTGTACGTTGACACTCGCCTTGAGTTACAGCGCCAAATGGGAAATTACAGAGGCTGCGAGGAAACTTGCCCAACAGGTTATTGATCAGAAAATTGATGTCAACGACATTAAAGAATCAGATTTCTCTGCACAGCTTACCACACATGGTATGCCCGACCCTGAACTCATGATCAGGACCAGCGGTGAACACCGCATCAGTAATTTTTTACTGTGGCAAATGGCTTATACCGAATTGTATTTTACCGAAACTTTATGGCCAGACTTCAGGCAGGAAGACTTGTTTGAAGCGATTGTAGACTACCAAAAACGCGAAAGACGCTTTGGTAAAATTAGTGAACAACTGAACTAATTTTACTTTTAACACTTTTTAACATGTGTTTAATATAACTTAGCGACGATTTTTAGAACGTAAATGAAAAGAATATACCAACTTATATTATTGTTATTGTTCGGGTTACCAACAATGGCACAGATTACACGTCCACCATCGAACCCTGCAACGCCAACGTTGAAGGTCGATGGTTTGAACATGGATTATTTTAGCCCTAAAGAATACATCATTGGCGGTACCACCTTAACAGGGGCACAGCATTTGGATAAAGAAGTAATCATTACTTTGTCTAAATTGATTAAAGGGGAAACCATTACCCTCCCTGGTGAAGCTACAGGTAATGCCATAAAAAACCTTTGGGCACAGGGTCTGTTCGACGATGTAAAATTAGATGTTACCAAATTAGATGGCGACACTGTTTACTTCGAGATTGAAGTAACCGAACGTCCTCGTTTAAGTTCATTTCAATTGTTGGGCTTGAGTAAATCTCAAAAAACTGACATCACTGAAAAGCTGAACGCCAGAACAGGTAAAACTGTGGTCAACGACAATCTTTACAACACCACGACCAATACCATCACCAAGTACTTGTCTGAGAAAGGCTACTTTTTTACTAAAGTAGATTTCAAAAGCCTGCCTGATGAAAACCAGGAAAATAGCGTGATCTTACAGGTAAATGTAGATAAAGGGAATAAGGTAAAAGTTCATGAAATCAATTTTACTGGCAATGAAGTGTTTTCGGATGCTA
>NZ_JAZQPU010000274.1:0-1947 GCF_045628745.1 Pedobacter sp. | reverse complement strand
TTTAATTAAAATGAATGACCCGGAGTACGACTTCGAACTGGCAAAAATGGCGGTTTCGCCTAAGGCACAGGGTAAGCATATTGGCTGGATATTAGGTCAGGCTATTGTAGCGGCTGCTAAAGAAAAAGGAGCAAAAAAACTGTACCTGGAAAGTAATACGGCTTTACAACCAGCAATCAATTTATATAAAAAGTTAGGCTTTACGACCATCACAGGCCGTTCTACACCTTATGAGCGTTGTAATATACAAATGGAATTAACATTGAAATAATGTTCTTCGAATAGAAATACAAATGGCTAAGAATTTTCGGTTAATTAAAGTTCAGGTCAGAAAGAAAAGACCAGCGGATTTGGAAATTGGCCAGGGTAATTAGCTATGGGCACGATGAAGCGCCTAATGATTAGCTAATCATATAGCCTGAACAGGTTAGTGCTCAGGCTTTATTGTATTTAAAATAGACTTAAGTTTTTGCTAAATATTCACGCCACCAGAAACCTCCAGGCGTTGTGCATTTACCCATTTGGCATCTTCAGTGCAGAGAAAAGCAACCACACTTCCAATATCATCTGGACGACCAACACGGCCCAAGGCAGTTAGCCCTGCTATATGTTTGTTCATGTTTAGGTTATCTCTCACTAAACCACCACCAAAATCAGTTTCAATAGCTCCCGGTGCAACGGTATTTACAGCAATGCCGCGTACGCCAAGTTCTTTAGCCAGGTAATTAGTTAACACTTCGATAGCTCCTTTCATACAGGCGTAAGCTACAAGCTGGGGTGAGGTAAAACGGGTAAGTCCGCTTGAAAGGTTAATGATACGTCCACCATCATTGATCAGTGTTAATAGTTTCTGCGTAAGGAAAAAGACACCTTTAAAATGGACGTTCATCAGTAGGTCAAACTGCTCTTCGGTCGTATCTGCAAAAGAACCTCCAAGACCAACACCCGCATTATTGATCAGGAAGTCAAAGCGGTCGGTATCAAATTTCTCTTTTAGGGTGGCTTTCAGTTGCTCTACAAAAGTGTCAAAGGGATTGACTTCACCAACGTTAAGTTGTAGTGCAGCAGCTTTCCCTCCCGCCTGTGTAATTTCTGCTACTACAGCATCTGCTTCTTGTTGTTTACTATGGTAGGTTAGTACCACAGCAATCCCTTTTTGTGCAAGTTTGATGGCCATATCTTTTCCCAAACCGCGGCTACCGCCGGTTACAAGAGCTATTTTATTTGTTGTTATCATATGTTTAAGTATTTATTTTGATGATTAATTTGAATATTGATCCTTAGTATGTCAAGTGTTTCTTGTTACCGCATAGAATGAGGTATTTAACTTCTTGAGGTAATCAAATATCATTTAAGAGCGTAAACCAAGCACTCTTCATCCCTTTTTGTTAAAAATTAATAGAGCACCTATATAATGGTCATAAGAAAACATTTGTGACCTATTGTTCCGATCATTCACATCAATTGGTAGGGTAGGGGTGGACCGACTGTTCATTTTGTTTTCCATTATTATTGTTTTAATTGGTAGAACAAAGGTCGGTATGAAAGTTACTTGCTGTTTATGAAATTCAATCCATTGTTTATGAAATTCAAATTATCAGTTTTTTAACTTCGAATAGATAGGGGTGTTAAGGTAGTTTGCTTTTTGAAAAATGCCGAAAAATGAGATACCTCTTCAAATCCAAGGCTATAAGCTATTTCTGAAATATTCCAATCGGTTTGTTTAAGGTGTGTTTTCGCTTCCTGGACTATTCTAGTAGCTATAATTTCTGTTGTCGTCCTACCGGTATTTTCTTTTAACACTTTGTTCAGGTGGTTTACATGGATGGCCAACCTGTTGGCATAATCTTTTGCAGTACGAAGATGGAGCTTTTGATGTGGTGATTCAATAGGAAACTGACGCTCCAGTAATTCGATAAACAAAGATGATACACGAACTGATGCATT
>NZ_JAZQPU010000273.1:0-3571 GCF_045628745.1 Pedobacter sp. | reverse complement strand
TTTTAATGACGACGACCGCAGGGACTTTTTAATGTTTTTAAAGAATTTGATTCATATAGAAAACCCAGAAATAAATCTTAAATTTAATACAGAAATCGAAAAACTAACAAAAGGAGAAATTGAAATGGGAAATGTAGAAAGTATAACTGAACTCCTGCAACGTGAGAGCAGAAGGGAGGGCAGAGAAGATGCATTACTTCTAGTAGCCTTAAGATTAAAACAAAAAGGCGTAGACTTTTCAATTATTGCTGAGTCTACAGGTCTAAGCTTTGCAGAAATTGAAGAATTAAAATCCGATGAAAATAAAGCAGCCGACTAATTTCATCAAAACAAAAAATTAAGTCAAGAATTTACTGAATCTGATAAAAGGAGAAATGAAATGGGAAATGTAGAAAGTATAACTGATGTGATCATTAGGGAAAGTATTATTGAAGGTTTAGAACAAGCTAAAGAACAAGTTACAGCACAGGTTACAGCACAAGTACAGCACAGGTTACTGAACAAGTTCGAGATGAAACGACGTTTCAAATAGCCATTAAAATGAAAAAAACAGGCTATGCCTTCTCAGAGATCGCTAAAATTACAGGTCTCACCCTAAAAAAAATTGAAGAATTAGATTCAAATGAAAATGAAGCAGCCGACTAAACCATAGCAGCGCTAACCACCTCAACAACTCTTTGCAGCTTGTCACAAAGCCCTGCAATCCTATCATGCTGCGCCTTACTTAATAAAACCTCCGAAGCCCTCATTTCATTCACTTCAATTTCCATCATTCTAAAAGCAGTGCCTAAATCACGGCTACCCATTTGCGCCAGTCTGCCAGCCAACCTGTGCAGCAATAAAGAAACTTCCTCCAGGTCACCAGCCCTTAAGCCCTTGAGCAACTGCTCCCTATCATGCTGACAATCTATAGAAAACCGGTTCAACAACATATTGAACTGCTCATGGTCACCAAAAGTCATTTTCTCCAAATAACTGGGATCAAATAATACTTCCTCCTCCATCATTTCCTGGTCAATATGGTGGTTATTTCCCACAACCACAGGTACAGCACTGGCCTCACCCAAAAGATCCGTTTCCCTGTTAAAGATGCTGAGCAAATCACTTTCACGGAAAGGCTTCCTGATTAAACCATCAAAACCACCAGCCAATAAAGAAGCCCTTTCCTCAGGTAAAACCTGTGCCGTCATGGCGAATATTTTCACGGAAGGACCAACCTTCAGGCGCATCGCTTTACACAATTCCAGTCCTGATAATTTAGGCATGCGGATGTCCATCAGCAGAAACTGAACCGCAGGATCCCATTCCGTATTTAACATGGCCTCAGGATCATTGAAACAGCGGAAGTTAAACTTTTTCTTTTTAAAGATCAGGCTGCAGAGGTCAAGAATCAGCTGATCGTCATCTACCACCCAGACCGTATTTTCAAGGGTCTGCAATAAATGCGCTGGCCTGCCAATTTCGGTTACCGGTGCCTGTGCAACCATAAAAGTGAGGTAGAAAGTAAAATTACTGCCCTGACCTTTTTTACTCTTCACATAAATCCGCCCGCCCTGGTTTTCCACTAAGGACTTCACAATGCTCAAGCCCAGACCTGCACCTGTTTGGTTGACGATAGGCTGTTCCGGTGTTTCTGCCTGCTCAAACTCATTAAAAATACGCTGACTTTCGCTCTCCGTTAAACCGATGCCCGTATCTTTCACGCTAAAGGTAAAGTGCACCTGGTCGCCCTGCCTTTTAAAGAAAGTATGAAACTCCACCTCCCCTTGCAGGGTAAACTTAATGGCATTGCTCAATAAATTAAATAAGATTTGTTTAAGGCGGAAGGGATCACCAGTCAGCCAATCCACGTTCTCAAGGTCAAGGCGGGTCACCATGCGCAGTGCTTTTTTCTCCGCCTGGGGGGCAACAATTTTCAGTACCTCATCCAGCAGCGCCCGCATGCTAAACACCTGGTTGATGAAAGTAAATTTCCCTGAAATCAGCCTGTTATAATCTAAAATCTCGTTTACAATCTGCAGCAGGTGCTCCGAGGAGTGATAGATGGCATCAATATCTTTTGTATCCGGTTTCTCCTGGTTCCTGATGATTTCCGCATAACCGATGATCGATTGCAAAGGGGTTCTAATCTCATGACTCATGTTAGATAAAAAGCGCTGTTTCGCTTTCCCATGGTATTCCGCTTCTTCCGTTGCCGCTTCAAGTTCCTTACGGTACTGGTTACTGCGGGTAATATCCGTTAAAATCAAAAACAAGAGCAGCACCATCAGCAAGAAAAATACCACCATAATGATGGTCATCTGCTTAATACCCGTATTGACCACATTTTTTGCCTGCACACTGTTGTCCTCAATCTGGCCTACCGCTTCGCGTTCCACCTTGCGCAAAATATCGAGCATCTGGATAATGAGCAGGTTATTGGCCTCGGCTAACACCGCTTCCCGGGCAACAAACTTGCGGCTTTTCTGCTGCTGGGCCCTTTCCATGGCCCTTAAGGTTTTTTCCACACCCTTCACCATTTTCCCTTCCGAAGAAAGGGCTATGGTATCGCGCTTCACATTCTCCTCATTGGTAATCCTGAAAGCAGCGTCAGCATCCTCCTCAATCTTCTTTTTACCAAAGAGCTTATTGAAAAATCCCCGCGGTTTCTCCTCACTGGGCACTACCGTAGTGGTGGTGGTGCGTCGTTCAGAAGTAACCACCGTACTATCCGCCTGCAGCCCATTTTTAGACACCATGTCGTTAAACTTTTGCAGCTGCGAAGAAAAGCTCTTGTCATTCACCAGTTTTTCCCTTACCTTCAGGTAGTTCACAAACTGCTTATCACGTACGGTCAGTAATTTATGGATCGAAGCAATACGCTCCAATTGAATAGAATCGCCAACATATTGAGCACTCAGCGTGTCGAGCACCTTGCGGATCTGGGCAGATTCCTTAAAGAAAGTTTTATATTTTCCGGGATCGTTGAAAGCAGAATTCTTCTGCGTCTGATCAAGGCCGGCAATTTGTCGCGACAGGCCATTCACCAGGCGGAGTCTTTCATTGGGAGCTGACATTTGCTCCACTGTGTCCAGCATTTCTTTGAAAGCAACTTTACTCGTTGCCCAGGCTAACAACAGGGCAGAGCAAGCTAAAAAAAGTGCTAATATCACTTTCCCTTTGGTTGCTCTAATCACCTTCGGCCGGGGCACACTATTCATCTCCATCATCAAGCTGCATAATTTACAAAAATACAGAAATAATGATGCCAGATTCCGGTAAAATTATGCTATCAATGGTACTTCCTGTGTTTTTCCTTCATAGGCGGCAGGATTTAAAAACACATCGCGCAAGTTACGGCCAAAAGCAAGGTGTTGAGCCACTTCCAAAGAACGCTCTGCATAGAAGCCTTCAAAAGCATCCGCTAAGGGCAAATTATCCTGCTGTACCATTAACAGCATATCGGCCAAAGTTTTTGCATCCACCATGGCATTAGTTGTTCCCGCACTGGTAAAAGGAAGGGCCAGGTGAGCAGCATCCCCTATTACCGCCACATTCTGGTGATGAAATCGCGGCAGCAGGTCAAAATCAC
>NZ_JAZQPU010000272.1:0-4696 GCF_045628745.1 Pedobacter sp. | reverse complement strand
CTAATTCTAAATTAGGCAGCTAAGGCGTAGTTATTTTCGCCAATTATAGTGTGAACGTTCTCTTTAAAGTGCTCGCCGTACAACGCACTGCATGCTTACATACTTAGCTCCACCCTGTCAAATCCAAGACGGCCCCAGTACTGCTGATCGCTATTAGTTAACAACGCTAATCCACGTCAGCAATACAAAAGTACTAAAATTATGCCAAAGTATTACCAGGATATTGCTTTAATGCAACCGAAAGGCAATCCATCGCTTTATTTAAATCATCAACATTCAATACATAGGCCATTCTAACTTCAGTTTTACCTGAACCTGGTGTAGAATAAAAACCTGTTGCCGGTGCCATCATAACAGTTTTACCTTCATGATCAAAGCTCTCTAACATCCACTGACAGAAAAGATCAGCATCATCAATAGGTAATTTAGCTACCACATAAAACGCACCTCCTGGATTTGGACAGAAAACGCCATCCATTGCATTTAACCTGCCAACCAATGTGTCTCTTCTTAAAGTATATTCTTTGTTAACCTCTTCAAAATAACTATCAGGTGTATCAACAGCTGCAGCTCCGGCAATTTGTTCAACCATACCAGGACTCAATCTTGCCTGGGCAAACTTCAACCCTGCTTTAATTACCTCTTTGTTTTTCGTAATCAAACATCCTAATCTTGCACCACAGGCACTGTATCTTTTAGAGACAGTATCCATAATCACAACATTTTCATCTAACCCGTCTAAGTGCATAGGCGAAATAAATTCCCTGCCGTCATAACAGAACTCACGGTAAGCCTCATCCGAAAATAAGAACAAATCGTATTTCAGGCATAATTCTTTTAAGGCCTCTAATTCCTCTTTAGAATATAAATAACCTGTAGGGTTATTAGGATTGCAAATAATAATGGCTTTAGTTTTTGCTGTAATTAACTTTTCAAATTCAGCAATCGCAGGTAATGCAAATCCATTCTCGATGTGTGAAAGAATAGGTTTCACCACAACATTACTCATACAAGCAAAACCATTGTAGTTTGCATAAAAAGGTTCTGGAATAATGATCTCATCACCTTCGTTTACACAGGTTTGCATAGCAATTGTGATGGCTTCAGATCCACCTACAGTAACCAAAATATCTTCCGGTGTAATATTGTATCCCAGTTTATTATAATATTCGGTAAGCTTAAGCCTGTAGCTTAAAGTACCTTCTGAGGGCGTATAAGCCCAAACTTTAAAATCTATATTTTTAATCGCATTTAACATCACCTCCGGAGTGGCAATGTCTGGCTGACCAATGTTAAGGTGAAAAACTTTTTTACCTTGTAATTTCGCCTGATCAGCATAAGGAGTTAACTTTCTAATAGGTGAGGCTGGCATTTGCAGCCCTTTTTCGGATAGGTGTGGCATGGTGCAAAAATAAAAAACCTCGTTGATTAACGAGGTTTTAATTGAAATATCTATAAAAATTAATTAGTTGGCAGCGCTAACAGTCTCGCCTTTGATGTATAAAACCTTTGTTGGTGTTTTAGCATTCGATGTTAAACTGATGCTTTTGCTAAACGGCAAAGCTGCACCTGTTGGATTATAAGTCACTTTGATCACACCTGTTTCTCCTTTTTTAATGGGCGTTTTTGTGTATTCTGGCACAGTACATCCACAAGTTGTTTCTACATTGCTTATTATTAGAGGTGTATCTCCTATATTTGTAAATGTAAATTCTACTGTCGCTGGTTTATTCGACGGAATTTTACCGAAGTTATACGTTTCTTTATCAAATTTAAATTCTGCTGGTTTGTTTTGTGCCTTACTTGATAAGGCGATACCTAAAACTAAGGAAAATAGGATGATGAGCTTTTTCATATAGATGTGTTTTGAACAAATTTAATCTTTAAATTATCAATTCAAAATCTATACCACTATATAAATTACATTGCTGCACTAACCCGGCCTTTATAAATTGTTTATCTTTGCACCGTAATACAAATGCTTATGACTCCAAATTCTAAACTTACAACGAACCCTATTGATGCTTCAGCGTTAAGTTTTGAAGACTTCAAAACCATTGTAATTAATGATTATAAAATAGCCTTCGAAAGTCGCCAGGCTAGTTTATTAGGCCGTAAAGAAGTTTTAACCGGTAAAGCTAAGTTTGGAATTTTTGGTGATGGTAAAGAGCTGCCACAAATTGCAATGGCTAAAGCCTTTAAAAACGGCGATTGGCGTTCAGGTTATTACCGCGATCAGACCTTTGCTTTTGCAACAGGAATTTGTACCATAAAGGAGTTCTTTGCTCAACTTTATGCACACCCTGATCTTGATGCTGATCCCTCATCTGCTGGCCGACAAATGAATTGCCACTTTGCAACCAGGTCTATCAATGAAGATGGCAGCTGGAAGGATTTAACAGAAATAAAAAACTCTTCTTCAGATATCGCGCCTACAGGAGGCCAAATGGCACGCCTGGTAGGTTTAGCCTATGCTTCTAAATTATTCAGACAGAATAAAGAGCTTGATTATTTAAAGAATTTCTCCATTAATGGAAATGAGGTTGCCTTTGGTACTATTGGTAATGCTTCTACTTCTGAGGGTGTATTTTTTGAATCCATCAATGCCGCTGGTGTTTTACAAATCCCAATGGCCATCTCCATTTGGGATGATGGTTATGGCATTTCTGTACCGGCTAAATATCAAACGACAAAAGAAGATATTTCTGAAATTTTAAAAGGTTTTCAACGTGACGAGCAAAATGCTGGTTACGAAATTTATAAAGTTAAAGGCTGGGATTATCCTGCCCTATGCGAAACTTATCAAAAAGCGATTGACGTTTGTAGAGAAGAGCATGTGCCAGTGATGATCCATGTTACTGAAGTTACACAGCCTCAAGGCCACTCTACTTCTGGATCTCATGAGCGTTATAAGGATAAAAAACGTCTTGAGTGGGAGAAGGAATACGATTGTATTCTTCAGATGAGAAAATGGATGCTGGAATCTGCAATCATTGCCGAGGAAGAATTGGCAGTCATTGAAAATGACGCCCGCAAAATGGTTCGTGAGGCACAAAAAGAAGCCTGGAACGAATTCCTAAACTCTATTAAAACAGATAAAGATGTTGTTGTTGCTATGATTTCTGCCTTTAAAGGTGGTAATGAAATGCTGCAAAAAATTGTAAACCAATTAGCAGGTGCACCAGATGCCCTGCGTAAAGAGGTAATTTCATCGGCAAGAAAAGCTTTAAGGGTAACTTTAAATGAAGAAAGTCCTGAAAGAACAGCTTTACTTAACTGGTATAAACAACAAAAAGATATTAACGAAGAGCGCTACAACTCTAAACTCTTTACAGAAGGTAGAGAAAGCCCTTTTCTTGTTGATCAGGTAGCTCCGGTTTATCCTGAGCAAAGCAAAATGGTGGATGGCAGAGAAATCTTAAATGCATGTTTCGACAGTAACTTTGCCAGAGACCCACGCCTGGTTGCCTTTGGTGAAGATTTAGGCAGCATCGGTGATGTTAACCAGGGTTTTGCTGGTTTACAAGCCAAATATGGTGACCTCAGAATTACCGATACCGGCATCCGTGAAATGACCATTGTAGGTCAGGGCATAGGACTTGCTTTAAGGGGTTTAAGGCCAATTGCTGAAATTCAATACCTTGATTACTTATTATTTGCCCTTAACATCTTAAGTGATGACCTGGCCAGCTTATCTTACCGCACTAAAGCGGGGCAGAAAGCACCTGTTATAATTCGTACCCGTGGTCACCGCTTAGAAGGAGTTTGGCATTCAGGTTCACCGATTTCCATGATTCTAGGTTCTTTAAGAGGTCTACATATTTGTGTCCCTCGTAATATGACTCAGGCAGCTGGTATCTATAACACGCTGTTCAGATCTGATGAACCAGCCATGGTCATCGAATGTTTAAATGGTTACCGTTTAAAGGAAAAAATGCCTGAAAACATTGGCGAGTTTACCGTTCCTTTGGGTGAGGCTGAAGTTATTCTACAAG
Source organism: Pedobacter sp. (assembly GCF_045628745.1). Classification (GTDB taxonomy): domain Bacteria; phylum Bacteroidota; class Bacteroidia; order Sphingobacteriales; family Sphingobacteriaceae; genus Pedobacter. The sequence goes on along the minus strand of NZ_JAZQPU010000272.1, from coordinate 701 downwards.
GTTCAGACATCACCATTGTTTCTTATGGGTCTACTTTAAGGGTTATTGAAGAAGCGGCAGAAGAATTAGCCTTAATGGGTATCTCTGTAGAAATCGTCGATCCACAAACACTGTTACCTTTCGACATCAATAAAGTTTGCGTTTCTTCTCTGCAAAAAACAAATAAACTTTTAGTAGTTGATGAAGATGTACCTGGTGGTGGTGCAGCTTACCTTACTCAACAAATTCTGGAAGAACAAGGTGGTTATTACCTGCTAGATGCACAACCACAAACTCTAACAGCGAAAGCACATCGTACGCCATATGGTTCTGATGGTGATTATTTCACTAAGCCCTCTGTTGATGATGTGATAGAAACTGTGTATAAAATGATGCATGACCATAATGCAGCTAAATATCCGGCAATATTTTAATTCAATATAATCAATATTAAAAATGCCTGTTACCTTAAAAAGGTGACAGGCATTTTTGCTTTAAACAGCTACTTGTTTTCTTATCGCGTCTGTATCAATAATAGATAAAACATCGTTGATCTTCCCTCCTTCTAATTTATAAAAGACGTGTTCAGAAAAATTCACAGTTTTACCATTTATAGGAATCCCCATGAACTCACTGATGGGTGTACATTTAAAGTTAAGGCGAGCCGCTATTTTATTGGTTTCAGTAAGCAGTAATTCTATATCATAATAAAGATCAGGTAT
>NZ_JAZQPU010000271.1:0-2282 GCF_045628745.1 Pedobacter sp. | reverse complement strand
TAGCAGTGTTCATGCGACCAAAGATCATAAAAAAGCAAAGAAAATCAAGCTCAAAAACATAAATTCACAAATAAAAAGCCCTTCATTCCGTCAAATGAAGGGCTTAAGTAAAAATTGCTATTGAAATTTAGAATACTATTTTCTCATGCTGGCCTTCTTCATACTTGTCCCCTGTTACAATTGCCTGTAACATGTTAAAAGCAACCACCATTTTTGAAGCGCTATTGTCCCAATATTCCGCCACTTCAGGTTTTACCTTAATTAAAATAAGGCCAGAATCTTCAAGGCCATCAGGAAACCATGCTTTCACCATCAAAGAAAAATAAGCGGCTTTCTTTTCGGCATCATCAATGAGCTCTGCCTTTCCATTGATATAAAGGTAACTATGTTTTGAGGGATCACTATAGGTCAGGTTAACATTGTAATCCTTTGATATTTCAGAAGATTTTAAAGAATATTCATTGGTGAAGAACCATATACTGCCATCATCACCCACATTTGCCGTTGCCATAGGGCGACTGGAGAATTCATTATTCAGCGATAAAGTAGTGAACATACAGATGCGTACATCTTCAATTTTTTCTTTCAGCAGTTTGATGCTTTTTTCAGTATCCATAAGCTTTCAATTAAATGTTTACCCAAATAAACAGCAATTGAAAAAGATTGTTTTCTTAACGGTTTGGCTTACTTACAAATTTATTGCCCTTCACATAATACCGCCAGGGCAATAACGCATGATCCTCCGCATAGGCAACTCCAATTCTGGGGCCAGCAACTATCTGTTCAGGTTGGTAAGAAATGCCATGGTCTTCAATCCAAATCTCATCACCTAAAAGATCTTTCGCATTGAGTTGTCGATCAATACCTAAAGCTTTAGCTAAAGCACCGGGACCGGCGGTAAGGTTGGGTTTCAAAACAGGCATGTTTCTACGCCTCAGCATCACATCTACCCCTTCAACAGGCTCTAAACCCCTCACCAGAACCGCATGAGGCGTATTTTCTGGTCCTGTAACTACATTAAATAAATGATGAATGCCATAACATAAATAAACGTAGGACAAACCACCGGCGCCATACATCGTTTGTGTTCTATTGGTGAGCCGGCCACCATAAGCATGTGATGCTTTATCTAAAACCCCATTGTAGGCCTCCGTTTCTACAATAGTGCCTCCGGTAAGTTCACCGTCGATAAAAGTAAACAACTGTTTTCCTAATAGTTGTATGGCAAGGTCTGTAACCAGCTCCTGTTGGTAAAATGAATAAGGTAATTTAGGCATCCAATAATTTAATGATTTTATTCAGGTACAATTCATCGACCTGATCAAAATGAGCTAAATGCTCACTATCTACATCCATTACACCAAAAACTTCACTTTGTTTGATTAAGGGTAATACAATTTCAGATTTTGAGGCAGAGCTACAGGCGATGTGACCAGGAAAAGCGTCAACATCATCCACTATTAAAGTCTGCTCCTGCTGCCATGACGTTCCGCATACACCTTTTCCTTTTCTAATACGCGTACAGGCTACAGGCCCTTGAAAAGGACCTAAAACCAATTCGTCGCCTTTTACAAGGTAAAAACCTACCCACAGCCAGTTAAATTGTTCTTTTAAGGCAGCAGCAATATTGCCTAGGTTAGCAATTAAATCATCCTCACCAGTTAGTAAGGCCTCTATTTGAGGTAATAAGGATTGGTATTGTATTTCTTTATCGGTACTCTGTATAATGTTTAAATCTTCAGCCATAATTGTAAATAATTAGTACAAAGCTAAAGAAAAGACCATTCCAAATAGTGCCAATCGGGTTAAAAGCTTAAAATTTATTAGATTTGGAGTTGACTAACATTAATATCAAACACATGAATAAAAAAACCGTATTAGTTACAGCACTTTTAGTGTTCGGACTTCTCCAATCGGCCTATACCCCCTTTGAAGAAGGAATGTTCCCTTTAAGTGAACTTCACAAGCTTGATTTAAAGAAAGCTGGGTTGAAAATTGATCAAAAAGAAATCTATAATCCAAATGGAACAAGCCTTGTCGACGCCCTTGTTAATGTTGGGGGCTGCACGGGTTCCTTTGTTTCCAATGAAGGACTGATCATCACCAATCACCATTGTGCGTTTAGCGCCGTACAACTTGCAAGTACACCAGAGCATGACTACTTGAACAAAGGTTTCGTAGCAAAATCACATGAAGAGGAAATTGAAGCAAAAGGCCTTACTTGCCGAATCACGGATAGCTATGAAGATGTTTCTGAGCGTGTTTTGGGCACAGTTGCACAA
>NZ_JAZQPU010000270.1:0-4212 GCF_045628745.1 Pedobacter sp. | reverse complement strand
ATCAAGAAGCGATACGTGAAGCCCGCCAGACAAGAGGCCGAGGGAGACGAAGAACGCGCGATTACTGATGCCTACCTCGGTTCTGAAATCGACGATGAGGATGTAACATTTTTTTCATCCTGGTCAACGTAGAAACCAAATATAGGGCTTCCAATACCTGCAGTACGCATGTAGATGACTTCGTTGATGATTCCCTTAAGGTCTTTGATATTTGCTACCCTCGCTAAATCAGCTTTAATAGGCGTATAACCTAACTTTTCTATTGTTGCACTGTCCATTGCAGCCGTGTAAAAGTCGCCTACACGTCTTTTCAACGATCCAGCAGGGGCAGCTTTATCGGCTGCGGCTTCTTCTACTAAACCTTTTACCGCATTGATATTGAAATCACGCAATACATTGAAACTTCCCCAACGTGTTTCTTTGGCAGGTACAGGATTATTTTTGATCCAGGTGCCACTTGCATATTGGTAAAAATCATCTCCCGGCTTTACGCTGAGATCCATGTTTGCAGGATCTATTAATTTGGTTGGTACCTGAGCAGATGCCGAATAACTGGCAGCCATTATACCTAAGACTGCAAAATAGCCTTTCAGTTCTTGTATTTTCATTTATTAAATTTATTTATTGAAAGATAGGTGCAGGGCATCGATGCCATGCATCTCTAAAAGATAAATTTAAGAAATTATATAGATACTATAGGCTGTTTTTAATAAAATCAGGGCAGGTATTGGTGAAACTGCACATGATCGCTTCATTACCAATAAAAAACAATAATTAGCGTAATAAAAATTTTACTTGTTGAACCAATAATAGAGCCTGGTTAAACTCAGTTTCCTGAAGAGATGTCCTGTGATTGTTAATACTTTTAGCGATTTCATAACCATAGAATTTATACAGTATTAACCTTTTTTAACATAATTTATTGTGTGATTATTGCGAATTATTATTATATGGACCTGTGGAAAAGGCAAATGATGTTTTCATTATATAGGCTAGAAACGCTAAATTTGTGGGAGGATAGCAAAAATCTTGCTGTCCTCATACCGTTATATTTATTTCCCCCTTATATAAATGAGCATTTCTACAAAATACGATCCTGCAGCAACCGAAGATAAATGGTACAGTTACTGGCTTGAAAAAAAGTTCTTTCATTCGGAACCTGATGAGCGTGAACCTTATACCATCGTTATCCCTCCGCCAAATGTAACCGGTGTGTTGCACATGGGGCACATGTTAAACAATACCATTCAGGATGTATTGATCCGTAAAGCACGTATGCAAGGTAAAAATGCCTGCTGGGTGCCCGGAACTGACCATGCCTCTATTGCTACAGAAGCAAAAGTTGTGGCCATGCTCAAAGAGCAGGGTATCAACAAAGCCGATCTTAGCCGTGAGGAGTTCATGAAATATGCTTTTGAATGGAAAGATAAATACGGTGGGATCATTTTAGAGCAGTTGAAAAAACTGGGTGCCAGCTGCGATTGGGACCGCACAAGGTTTACCATGGAAGATGATCTTTCAGATTCTGTGATCGACAGCTTTATTCACCTTTACAAAAAAGGATGGATTTACAGAGGTATCCGTATGGTCAACTGGGATCCTGCAGGAAAAACCGCTGTTTCTGATGAAGAAGTGATCCGTAAAGAGGTTAATCAAAAACTCTATTATATTAAATATACAATTTCTGGAACGGAAGATTATCTAACGATTGCAACTACCCGTCCGGAAACTATTATGGCCGATGCAGCCATCTGTATTAACCCTAATGATGAGCGCTATACACACCTTAAAGGTAAAAAGGTATTTATTCCTTTAATCAACAGGGAAATCCCGATCATCGAAGATGATTATGTAACGATGGACTTTGGTACAGGTTGTTTAAAAGTTACCCCTGCGCATGATTTAAATGATTATGAACTAGGTGTACGTCATAAATTGCCGGTAACAGATATTTTGAATGATGATGGTACTTTAAATGAACTTGCTGTAATTTTAGTAGGTGAGGACAGGTTCATCGCCAGAAAGAAAATTGCTAAGCTGTTGGATGAAGCTGGTCACCTTGATAAAGTTGAAGACTACAAATCACAGGTAGGTTTTTCTGAACGTACAGATGCTGCCATAGAGCCTAAACTTTCTATGCAGTGGTTTTGTAAGATGGATGAAATGGCAAAACCTGCTTTGGAAGATGTGTTGACCGGTGAGGTTAACCTTATTCCGGAGAAATTTGGCAACACTTACCGTCACTGGATGGAAAATGTACGCGACTGGAATATCAGCAGACAACTATGGTGGGGACAACAAATTCCTGCATGGTATGACAACCAGGGCAACTGGGTAGTAGCTAAAACAAAAGAAGAGGCGCTTGAAGAGTTTCTTTTACAAAAAGATATAGACAAGGTGTTTACAGCAGAGGAAAAAGCAGGATTTAAAAATCAGCTTGCACCGTTCGTAAAACAAGATCCAGATGTAATGGATACCTGGTTTTCATCGTGGTTATGGCCTATCTCTGTGTTTGATGGCTTAAAAAACCCTGGCAATCCAGATATCAATTACTATTACCCTACCAATGACCTGGTTACCGCACCAGAGATCTTGTTCTTCTGGGTAGCCAGAATGATCATGGCCGGTCATGAATTTATGGGCAAAAAACCTTTCACCAATGTTTACCTTACCGGTATTGTAAGAGATAAATTAGGCAGAAAAATGTCTAAATCATTGGGTAATTCTCCTGATCCTATTGGTCTGATTGAAAAATATGGTGCTGATGGTGTTCGTGTGGGCATGTTGTTATGCTCGCCTGCAGGAAATGACCTCATGTTTGATGAAAGCTATTGCGAGCAGGGAAGAAACTTCGCCAATAAGGTGTGGAATGCTTTCCGTTTGGTGAAAGGATGGGAAGTAGATGAAAATCTGGAAAATCCTAATCAACAGGCAATCACCTGGTTTGAAAACCGTTTCAATGAAGCGCTTTCAGAAATTGAAGCCAACTTTAAGCAATACCGCTTATCTGAAGCCTTGATGATCACCTATAAATTGGTATGGGATGATTTCTGTGCCTGGTACCTGGAGATGGTTAAACCTGTTTACCAACACCCCATTGATGCAGCAACGTTGAAAGTAACCATTGGTTTCTTTGAAAGAATTTTAAAACTGTTGCATCCTTTCATGCCTTTCTTAACGGAAGAACTATGGCATGATGAGCTTTTCGGCGAAAAAGGTGAAATGGACTGTATCATTGTTGCTACTTACCCTACTTTTGAAGCTGCTGAACCGCAGGTGCTTAAAGAAGTGGAAGTGGTTAAACAAGTGGTTGCGGAAATTAGAAATGTAAGAAATACTAAACAGCTTTCTCCAAAAGAAGCTTTGCCATTGAGCATCAAAGTTAACTCTAACCTTGATTATGATAAATGGCTGAACATCATCTTTAAACTGGCTAATATCAGCGAGGTGGAGTTTGTAAACGATAAAATCTCTGGTGCAGTGAGTTTTATGGTGGGCAATGATGAGTTCTTCATCTTGCTGAACGAAGAAATTGACGTTGATGCAGAAATTGACCGTTTAAAAACGGAACTTACCTATTTACAGGGTTTCTTAAAATCTGTAGATGCCAAGTTAGGCAACGAACGTTTTGTGCAAAATGCAAAACCTGAAGTGGTAGAGAATGAAAAAAATAAAAAAGCTGATGCTGAAGGGAAGATCAAGATTATTGAAGAAAACCTGCAAGCTTTAAAAGGCTAGAAAAGCTGTAATGGGCTAAGAAAAGTCGTTGTGACCTGAAAGGGCATAACGACTTTTTTTTGTTGCCTTTTTTAAGGCTTGAACAATTGCAGATTAAATAGCTATTCCACTTCCTCCTATAACTTTAACGCTATCATCAAATTGTTTCCAAAATCGGATATAGCGATATTTTGCTTCAAATGGCACCTGATTAAATTCCCCCTTGATCTCCATTATTACTGTAACAACAGCTATGTCACTGATAATATTCAAATTTTCAGCTTTGGGAAGAAGTTCACTAATTTTTAATTTCCCATCTCGATAAGTGTCGATATCCATCTTTTTAGTGATTACTTCACCACTTGGGACAATGAACAATAAATCATCGTGCAGGAGTTCATCCAGCAAAATGATATTTCCACCTTTAATGGCGCTATAAAGTTTTTGTTCCTGTGCAAGGATGCTGCTTTCTGTTATCAAAGTATTCATATAACT
>NZ_JAZQPU010000269.1:0-7438 GCF_045628745.1 Pedobacter sp. | reverse complement strand
AAAAGATTGGGGAAGAACATAGTTCTCCCCCTCTTTAATTAATCCTTTAATTGATAAAATATAGTGTAAGCGCTTTTGCGGATCACTCAGTACCTGGTAAGCCTTGTTATTTAAGGTCGACAGCTCTAAAACCTCCTCCTGTTTCTCCTGACTTTCGTTGATGAAGAAATCAGGATGATACTTCTTGCTCAGCTCGTAAAACTTCTGCTTTACAATGGCAAGGTCAGGATTGAAGCTAACTGGCAAACCATACAACTCAAAATAATCCATAGTAGCTTAACTTGTAAATGCTTTAAAAATATCATTCCCCAATACAAAGACCATCAGGGTAAGCAACAATATAAAACCTACCATCTGGGCACGTTCCATAAATTTATCTCCAAGTGGTTTACCTTTAATCATCTCAATGATCAGGAATACTACATGACCGCCATCTAAGGCAGGAATAGGTAAAAGATTCATAAACGCTAAGGCGATAGATATAAATGCTGTAGAAGCCCAGAATCTGGCCCAGATCCACTCTCCACCATAAACCTTACGTGCAATTTCTACAGGTCCTGAAAATGCTTTGTTGGCATCTACTTTTCCTGTAACTACTTTCGCTATCCCTTTAGCATTGGTGCTGAATTGTACCCATGCTTGCTCAATACCAATTGGCAAGGCCTGTAAAAAGCTGTAATGGATAGTTTCAATTTTAATTTCATCTGAATCAAAACCAATACCTACTAAACCTGAAGTATCTGCAGGCACTTTAAGGGCTACATTTTGTCCGGCACGGTTAACCGTGAACAATAATTCTTTGCCTTTATTTTTCTTTAACTGTTCGATAACATCCATATCGTATTTTACAGGCACGTTATTGATGGCTAAAATCTTATCTCCTTTTTGAGCACCTGCCTTAAATGCTGGTTTTCCCGCAATAACGGTGTCAATTTTAGAAGTCAACAAAGGTTTACGGCTGATGAATTCTTCAATCCCTAACGTAGATACTTTGTTTAAAATATTGTCTGGAACTTTGATGTAAAGTGTTTTGCCATTCCTCACAACAGTTAAATTGGTGTTTCCCAATAATACCGTCGGACTAATCAGCTCGTCAAAACGAATGACTTTAGTGCCGTTAACAGCAATAACCCTATCTCCTTTTTGTAAGCCAATTTCTTTACCAATAGATCCCGGATAAATTCCGCTTTGTACAGAACTGTTTGGAACGAAGGTTTCTCCATATTTGAAGGTCATCATCCAGAAGATGAAGATACCGACAATAATGTTCACCACTACCCCGCCAAGCATCACGATTAGACGTTGCCATGCTGGTTTCGACCTGAATTCCCAGGGCTGCATCGGTTGCTCCATTTGCTCTGTGTCCATGGACTCATCTATCATCCCCGCAATTTTAACATAACCTCCTAAAGGAAGCCAGCCTATGCCATACTCAACATCTCCTCTTTTAATGCTAAACAATTTAACACCCCAGGCATCGAAAAACAAATAGAACTTTTCTACTTTAATCCCAAATGCTCTCGCCGCCAAAAAATGCCCTAATTCGTGTAATATTACTAATATCGATAATCCCAGTAACAACTGGGCCGCCATAATCAGTCCGCTCATATATTATATTAATGTATTTTAATTGATCAAAAAAATCTTACTTTGTTACAAGTTCACCGGCGAATATACGTGTATGTTCATCGGTTTCTAAATAATTGTTTAGTGTTGGTTCGCCCACAAAAGCCATTTCTGTCATGCACCTTTCAATGATATCACTCATCTCTAAAAAGCCTACTTTATCTTGCAGAAAAGCACTCACCACCACTTCATTGGCTGCATTAACGATACAAGGCATATTACCTCCTTGTTTCATAGCCGTAAAAGCGAGGTCGAGGTTTCTGAAGCTTTCGTTATCTGGTGGGAAGAAGGTGAGCTCCGGATAATTCATAAAATTGAACCTCGGAAACTTACTTTCTACCCTGTTTGGGTAAGCTAAAGCGTAATGGATAGGCAGTTTCATATCGGGCAGTCCCATTTGTGCCTTCATTGACCCATCCTGAAATTGCACAATGGAATGAATGATGGATTGAGGGTGAATGATGACATCAATCTGGTCAACCTCAAGGTCAAACAGCCATTTAGCCTCTATCACTTCCAGTCCCTTGTTCATCATTGACGCCGAATCAATAGTAATCTTTGCCCCCATTACCCAATTGGGATGTTTTAAAGCCTGCAACTTGGTAACCCCCGCTAAAAACTCACGGTCTTTGCCCCTGAAAGGGCCTCCCGATGCTGTTAAATATATCTTCTCTAAGGGATTTCTTTCTTCGCCTACTAAACATTGAAAGATGGCAGAATGCTCTGAATCTACCGGGATAATCTTGACATGATGCTTTTTAGCCAATGCCGTAATCATTTCTCCGGCCACCACCAAGGTTTCCTTATTGGCCAGGCCAATGTCTTTTCCTGCTTCAATAGCGGCAATAGTAGGTCTTAAACCCACAGAACCTACAATTGCGGTCAGCACTAAAGCTGCAGAAGGCAAACTTGCTGCCTCACACAATGCTGCTTCTCCGCTTAAAACTTTTATTCCTGTCCCTGCTAATCCTTCTTTTACGGTTAAATATTTTCCTTCATCACCTATAACGACTAATTCAGGCTTAAATTTTAAAGCCTGGCTAATCAGCAATACGTCATTTTGTTGTGCTGTTAAAGCAACCACACGGTAACGACCGGGATTGGCTTCAACCACTTCGAGTGCTTGTGTTCCTATAGACCCTGTGGATCCCAGTATGCTTATATTTTTTATAATTGCCAAAAGTTATATCTCCTTTAAACGTCTATTTCCCGACGATGTTATTTAATTTGAAAACTGCTCAGTCGATCAGCAATTTTTCTGTCATTGGCTAAACGTGGCACTTTGTTTTGCCCACCCAACTTTCCTTCGGCTCTCATGTAGTTAACAAACGCATCTTTTTGCAAGGTACGAATTACCAACGGTTGCAAGATTTTACCTTCAATTAAGTCAAAGTAATAAATATTCTTCTTTTGTAAAGCCTCATCTACCTTTTTGCTAAATGCAGCAAGGTCTTTGGGAACTTCGGTAAATTCTACAAACCATTCATGATAAGGTAATCCGCCTTCCGGATCAATAACCTGTGGTGCTACCGTAAATTCGGTAATCTCTACCCCTTCGGCATTGGCAACACTTAACAAAGCATGTTCTACTTCTTCGCCAATTACATGTTCGCCAAAGGCTGAGATAAAGTGTTTAATCCTACCTGTAACCATTATCTTGTAAGGATCTTTACTTACAAATTTCACCGTATCGCCTAGGCTATAACCCCACAAACCGGCATTTGTATTTAATATCAAGGCGTAATTAGTATCTAACGCCACATCTGTTAAACTCAAACGTGTAGGGTTCTCATTGTAATATTCATCTGCCGGGATAAATTCATAAAACATCCCTGCATCGGCTAATAACAGCAATCCTTTATCCTTTTGGCTATCCTGGTAGGCAATAAATCCTTCTGATGCCGGGTAAGTTTCTATCGCATCGATCTTGCGGCCAATACTGGCTTCAATTTTAGCACGGTAAGGTTCGTAATTAACCCCTCCATAAACAAAAAGCTTAAAGTTGGGGAAGATGTCTTTGATCGGTTTGCCCTTTGTTTTAGCAATCAGCTTATCGAAATACATTTGTACCCATGGTGGGATGCCCGAAATCAGGGTCATATCCTCATTGATCGTTTCCTCTACAATAGCGTCTACCTTTTCTTCCCAGTCCTCAATACAATTGGTGGCATAGGAAGGCAGCCTGTTTTTCTGCAAATAGGCTGGAACAAGGTTTGCCACAATGCCGGAGAGGCGACCAATCTTAATTCCATTTTTGGTATCCATTACCGGACTGCCCTGCAGAAAGATCATCTTTCCGTTTACAAAGTCGGCATTGCCTGTTTCATGAATATAGGTCAACAGGGCATTCCTTGCTGCTTTAAGGTGCTCTGGCATAGATTCCTTAGAAATAGGAATGTATTTTGCCCCGGAAGTTGTGCCTGATGTTTTTGCAAAATAAGCTGGTTTACCCTTCCAGGTTACATCTTCTTCACCGGCAACAATCCTGTCTATATAGGTCTTTAAACCTTCATAATCCCTGATGGGAACATGCTTTTTAAAATCTTCGTAATTTTTAATGTCAGAAAAATGGTGATCTTTACCAAAGGCAGTATTTTTTGCTGTGGCAACTAAATCAGCAAGCGTATCGTGTTGTGCTTTGACTGCATTGTTCTTCCATTTCTGTATCCGTCCCACTATAAAGGCGGCAAACGGTTTGCTTAACGCTGCTTTAATTCCCATAAATTATTTAAACAATATTATGAATAATATCAGGCTCTTCATCACCCTTATACTCGCGCATCATCCTTCTGTAAGCAATGGTTAAGGCCACATTTGATAGAGGCACAATGATAAATGAACTTAATACATTGACCATAAATGAAATGATGGGCCACTGCAGGTAACTTAAGAAAAGGTACAGGATGTAAAAGGTGCCTAATATCAACGATAACAATAGAATCTTGGTGAAATTGCCTTTGGTAATGGCCAAGCTAAATTTGATAGATCCAAATGGCTTTTGATGTCTGTCGATAATGAAAAACGGAAAAAAGGAAATCCTCACCCAGGTAACAAAAATAGCCACTGTACCTACGGAAATAGCTACATTGGTAACAACAGACATTTTAAGGCCGGTATAAACAAAGGGTAAACCAATGAGGATGACCACTAAATAAACGCCCACAATGCAGAGCATAAAATAGCACATGGCAATTAAAAAGCGAATGATCTGTTGACGGGTGGGCAGCGTGCTCACAATGCTCACATCATTTTCTTCATCATCAAGCAGGTGAAAAATGTATTTCAGCAGGGATAGGTTGATGGTGAAATAAAAGAACACAAAAAGAGCGGCCATCAGTAAACTTAACCCTTTATTGACATCCTTCAAGAAAAAGGCCATCATACCTGAAGCATTGGAGGTCAAAAACATTAAAAAACATAAGGTGGCTAAGGAAAAGTAATTCCGCTTCGTTACTGACCACGCTTTTCCAATCACCTCGTTAACAGTAAAGGTACTTTCTTTTAAATATTCTATCATTGTTGTTTTAATACTACTCTTTTAACAAAATCTTGTATAAAGCCCAAGCCATAAGCTGTTAATTGAATAAATGCAGCGACTACACTCAAATATGCAACTTTTATCGATTTGTTGACCGACAGGGAATGCGAAAAAATCATCCCAAAGTAGATCAGTATAATGGCATTACAAATATAAGCTAATGGTGGGTACAATACATTTAACAACAGGGTGAATATTAAACCCAATGTAAATATGGCAGGAAAAAAATGGACCAGTTTTAACTCTGCAGGGAAGTGTTTGTAAATATTGATCCTTGCCCTTCCGAAGAAATGCAGCTGTTTGTAAAACTGACCAAAACTGGTGCGGCGTTTATGATAAACTTTTGCGCCAGGAATAAGGCCAATTTTAAATCCGTTTTCATGGATCCTGATGCTGTATTCGATATCTTCGCCTAAGCGGGTTAAAATAAAACCGCCTACTTTTTCCCATACTTCACGGGAAACGCCCATATTGAAACTACGGGGGTGAAAGGTGCCGATGTGTTTTTTATTTCCCCTGATACCGCCTGTGGTAAAGGGTGAAGTCATGGCATAGCTGATGGCTTTCTGTACTGGTGTAAAACTTTCATGTGCAGCATCTGGACCTCCATAGGCATCCAAATCATGTTCAAAGAGAAAATCTTTTACTGTTTCCAGGTAATCTGCCGGTATCAGGCAGTCTGAATCAAAAATAACAAAATAATCGCCCTTGGCTCTTTCAAAACCAAAGTTACGGGTAAACCCTTGTCCTTCGTTGGGCTTAAAAAAGTAACGGACATCCAGTTGATTAGCGTATCTTTCTACAATAGCTTTTGCATCGTTAACAGAGCCATCCTCAATCACCAATACTTCAAATTGCGTATAGGTCTGTTTGGTTAGCGTCGCTAATAATTCGTCTATTTCCTGTGGACGATTGTATAAGGGAATGATGATAGAAAAAAACATCCCTTAAATTATTTCTTTTTCAATCAAGTAATGATTACGTTCTGGCGCATTGCGGGTAACCAGCTCTGCAACGAAACCTGTTAAGAACATTTGTGAACCTACTATAATAGCCACCAACGCAATATAAAACATAGGCTGATCGGTAATCTCTCTTTTATAAGGTAAATGCAAAGCAATATGGTAAAGCTTCACCCCTATTAACCATAAGGCCATTAAGGTCCCCAACAGAAAGCTGAGTACACCCAAAGAACCGAAAAAGTGCATCGGTCTTTTGCCAAATTTACCCACAAAAAAGATGGATAAAAGGTCGAGAAAGCCATTGATGAAACGACTGAAGCCAAATTTAGTGACTCCATATTTACGGGCACGGTGTTCTACAACTTGCTCGCCAATATTTTTAAAGCCTGCCCATTTTGCAATCACAGGGATATAACGATGCATCTCTCCATAGACTTCAATGGTCTTGATCACTTCCTTACGGTAAGCTTTCAGGCCACAGTTAAAATCATTTAAATGAATGCCAGACATTTTCCGGGTGGCCGCATTAAACAACTTGGTAGGGATGGTTTTAGTAATAGGATCGTAACGTTTCTTTTTCCAGCCGGAAACCAGGTCGTATTTCTCGTCTTTAATCTTACGGTATAAAGCAGGAATTTCATCAGGGCTATCCTGAAGATCGGCATCCATGGTAATCACCACATCGCCCTGGGCAACAGCAAAAGCTACGTTTAAAGCGGCCGACTTGCCATAGTTCCTCCTGAATTTTATACCTTTGATAGCGCTATATTCCAGTTTCAACTGCTCAATAATGGCCCATGAGCTATCTGTACTCCCATCATCCACATAAAGGATTTCATAAGAAAAGTTGTTCGCTGCCATTACTTTTGCTATCCATGAGGTGAGCTCTGGCAATGATTCTTCTTCATTATATAAGGGTACTACAATAGAAATATCCATGTAAGGTTATGACGCGTAAATAAGGTGCAAATTTTGTTAAATTAAATGACATAATAACAAAAAAATGAATATCGTTTACTCTTCTGCCTCCTATTTTAGAACAAGCCGATGAACCATGCGCCCAGCTTCCATAAAGCAATGATCACTAACACCAACAGGATCAGCAGCACGATACCCACCAATAGCAAGATATTTTTGCCACTTCCCTGGTGTTTGCCCTCTAAATAATACTCATTCATCAACTTTAAATTGCGCGTATTGGATTTATAAAAGAAATCGAAAACCTGGCCTACCAGGGGAATAGCGCCAATGGTGGAGTCAAGGAAAATATTGATAGCCATTAAAACTACCAGTTTATTACTGGCTCCTTTTC
>NZ_JAZQPU010000268.1:0-1763 GCF_045628745.1 Pedobacter sp. | reverse complement strand
CTTCTCTCCAATAATCAGTCCAGTCCTGCAGAACTAGGCTTTTTATTTTTCTTTCGCAGTCTTCGAAAGATCCTCCGAGCCAGTTCAAAGCCCACTGGCGGCTATTAGTACCGGGCGTTGCAATTGGTGCCAACGGTCGGTAACTCCGAAGGCCGTCCGCCACATGGATGGCGAGCTGTATGTTATAGCACGCATCTTTTATCTGTGATCTGATCCCGCACAGCCGGGAATAAGGACGGCCGCCTCGTGGGACAACCTTTGATGTTGGCTCCCTCCTTTGACGTTGACCAATAACGAGCAACAAGAAGCGGTAAACTATATTCAATTGTTGGTTGACTGGCTGCACTAATTCGCCCACACCTATTTTAGGCAATTGTCTGTCCAACTCGAACTCTCCGGCCGCGACCTGTCGCCGCTTTCCAAACTCTGGAAAAAGGAATTCCGAAAACCGTAAACCGGCACTGGAAAACATCGAAAAATCAAAAGAACGATAGATTCAATGCCACCAAACCACCGATGCTTTCATTATTTTTCACTCATTGTCTGATATAACCGCTTTAACCGGTGGCTGCCACTTTTTCGTTTTCCGACAACGAGAAAGCGGCACTCGTTTCTCGTTGCTCGTTATTGGTGGCCTGGATAGGAACAACAAAAATTCAACCATACGCTAAACCCCCATAAACCCTGTGACAACAATACTAGGCCATGGACAGTGGCCGTAGCCCTCCCCCCTCGGGAGTAGGCCGTAGTGGCCATGGAGGAGTCTCTCCCCCAGGACACACGCCAAGTCCAACCACGCCACCAACGATTTAGGACATGTATGTTGAATTGTGTTTTCTTTTCATTAGATGAATGGTTAGTGTATAAGGTATCTAATCCAAGAATAACTTCTTCAATAGCCGCATTACCTGCACGCTCACCAATTCCATTAATAGTTCCATGGAATCTTGTAGCTCCACCATCAATAGCAGATAAAGTATTTGCAACTGCAAGACCAAAGTCATTATGACAATGCACACTTACAGGAACACCTAAATTAGTAAATTCTTTATAAAAATTAAATGATTTGAGAGGTGTAAGTAAACCTACAGTATCACAAGGACAAATTCTATCTGCACCTGCTTCAATAGTTGCTTTAAATAAATCATTTAAATAATTAATATCCGCTCTTGTAGAATCTTCAGCTAAAATCTCTACATTTAAACCATGATCTTTAGTATACTCAATAACATCTACAGCTTGATTAAGCATTTCTTCTTGAGTTTTTTTAAGTTTATATTTTAAATGTAAATCTGAAGTAGGTACTACAATATTAACTCCATCAACATCACATTCAATACAGAAATCAATATCTTTTTTTAAAGTTCTTGCAAAACTAACGATTTCTGCATTAAAACCTTGAGAAGTAATTTCTTTAATAGCTTCACGTTCACCAGATGATGTAATAGCAGAACCTGCTTCAATAGAGTTTACTCCTATTTCATCTAATTTAGTAGCTATCCTAAGCTTTTTATTTTTTGTTAAACTAATTCCTGGAGTTTGCTCTCCATCTCTTAATGTAGTATCTAATACTTCAATTTTCATAAAATCAGATAATATATAATATTTTAAAAATAATTAAATTTTTTAAATAATTAGTAATAAATTAAAATTTTTTAAATAAATACTAAATTTAAAATAATTATTAAATAATTTAAAATTATTTTAAATACTCTTTTTTAAACCATTTTACTGTTTCTTCAAGCTGTTCTTTGAATTTTGAG
>NZ_JAZQPU010000267.1:0-7507 GCF_045628745.1 Pedobacter sp. | reverse complement strand
GGATCAAGTCATAAACTTGTGGAGGTAGATCATTTTTAAGCATAAAGTTCAGTTAACCTAAACAGGAAAAACTCAATGTTTCTTACGCCTCTGAATTGACTTCGGAATGCTTTGATTTTGGCATTGAAAGACTCTGCAGATGCATTGGTAGACCTGTTATCAAAGTAATTTAGGATGGTTCGATAATGGTTCTGAATCGACCTTGAAATGGTATTGAAAGATTTGAATTCGCACTGTCTTACTCTTTCATGCCATTTGGCTAATCTTGCCAAACCATAAAGTTTATCTGTAGTTTTCTCAAAGATATTACTCAGGCTCATGCTTAAATCAAAGGCCTCTTTTAAAGAAGGATACAGTTCAAAAAGGAGTTTAGCGCGTTCCTTTTGGCTTTCCGTCCAGTCAGTGGACTTTTTATACAGCACATATCTTGCCCTGGCCAGCAGTTGTTTAAGGGTATCCCCATTAGGCAGTATCTCTGCTTTGAAGCTGGTTTTACTCTTTCGGGCCTTGTCTATCGCCTTGTTTTCTTCTTCCAATGCTTCCCATCGATATTTGATCCTCATTTCCTGAAGCGCTTCAGTAGCCAGTTTCTGGACATGGAACCTGTCGGTGACTCTAACAGCATTACGAAAACAGCGTTTGGCAATGAGCTCCATGTTTCCGGCCATATCAAGAGTGATTTCAGTTACTTTCAGCCGCTGCCTTTCTGGGATCTTCTGAAGTACTTCAATGACTGTTTCAGCCTTTGTCCCTGCTACAATGGCTACAATCGCGCCTTTTTTGCCTTTTGCTGCTTTATTAGTTACGATTGTATAGAGTTCTCCATGGGAAAGAGAAGTTTCATCAATAGAGAGATGTTCACCTAAATTTTCCGGATACAATAGCCACTTACTGGCATGGCATTTCTGCTTCCAATTCTTGAATCCGCTCAGGAAATCTTTATAATAACGGCTTAGGCATTTACCTTTCACCCCATAAAACCCACCGATACTTTCTGTAGAATTAGCCTTGGTAGAGACTGATTTGTTTTAAAAAAGCCGCAAATCCCTCTGTTATTCGCGTTCCTTCTGCAACCAGGTGCCAATCCCGGTAGGCTACTTTTCCTGTACTGATATTGAGCCAGCGCCTGCGTTTGATATGAAAATACACTTTATGCCCACGAATAGGGAAATCCTGAACGGTGATTGTCGGGAAGAAGCCCTTAGACTGCAACTTATCATTTTCAAATACTTTAGGAATAATGTTCATTTCTTCCAGATCCAGGTGCAGAATTTCTCCCTCCTTGCGTACATCTTTCATTTCAAAATGTTCGAGAATAAAGTCGGGAAGAAATAAACTAAGTAAGGGAAGGTAGCTCTCTTGCATCGTGTGTAAAATGATAAGTCACAAAGCTAGAAATTTAACCCCTGCTCCACAAGTTTATGACTTGATCCTTGATCAGTGAAACAGTTTCAAAGAAACATAATCCCAGGTTTGTATAAACCAGAATGCAAAAACATATTAAGCAATCTTACTGCGCATTTCGGATACTTTGATACAATTTCTGAAAATCTGCATAACTTGTTTCGAAGCATCTTGATCACTTAGATCAATTGATAATCAAATATTTATTCAATCAAACAGCATATACTCTTATTGGTCATTTTGGGACTGAATATGGTGGTCACAGGATCCGAAATCTCCGGCCAGTTCTCTAGGTAATGCATCTCCCTTGAGATCAAGAACGTTGAGGAACGGGGCAAGCATTTTAGTCATACTTTTAACCTCAATGGAAATCGCTGTCCCAATAACTTCATAGCATATTCCTCGTTGATATACTTCATGTGTCCCATACAATTTTTAGAAGATCTAATTGTTATCCCTTCCTAAAAGGTCTCCAGGTCAGCAAGCAGCTCCTTGCAGTCCATGTACCTCATCTCGAATGGATTAAGGCATTTTTTGATTACAGCGATAGTTTTTTCAGATATTCCCAATGGCCGTAGTGTAGACATAAAATCACTGCCCGCTGGAGGCTGACCAGTTAGAAGTGTATACCAAATGGCTCCTAAGGAATATATATCAGACCGCTTGTCTATCAATTTGGGATTAGCTACCAACTCTGGTGCGTTATAATAGCCGCTAATGGTTTGGGCGCCAGTTTTGGTAAGTCTAGAATGCAGTTCATTTTCTATGAATATCCCTAATCCAAAATCAATTACGCGGAATTGATTTGGTTTTGCCGCCATTATATTACTAGGTTTTAGATCTCTATGGATAATACCATTTTCATGGGCATGAGCGATAGCACTGACAATGTGCTTCAAAGCCACTATACTTTTTTCCTCGCTTTGTGTTCCAAATTCGGTAAGAACCTCGTTTAGATTTTTACCGTCAAAATACTCCATTCTAATAAATGGTCGATTACTGATCAGACCTGCATCATATATACGAATGATATTCGGGTGGTTAAGTTTGAACAAAATCCTTGATTCCTGGAAAAAACGTTCAAGCTCCCGTTGATCAGTTCCACCATCATAGAACGCAGGTGCGAAAACTTTCACGGCAAAGGGCATTTTGAGTAAGCGATGTTCATACTTATACACAACACCAAAACCGCCTGTACCAATAATATTCTGCTTTTCGTAATTCTTGCTGAATTCTAATGCGCCTTCACCAGACTCATATTCGATCGCATCTAGCATCGGGTTAACCTGATCTGCAAGGATCTGCCTCCTGCCATCATAACTAGGTGATTCATTTTTTATCCACTGCCAAAAATCACTTGTGGTCCTGCAAGTTCTCAGAAATCGAGGCACCAATTTTTCCAATTTGGGGCTTGCCAGAATGATTTTTCTTATCCGCTGATATTCTTCTTCTTCAAATCCTTTTCCAGTAGCATGGGAAACTAAGCCATTCTTAAATGTCTCTAATAATATCAGTAGGTTGTCATCAGTCAACACTGAAGGTAGCGTGTTATTCATTTAATCTCACTAACTGTTTTAAATTGGCATTATCAATTTGTTTTCAATTCGTTTTAAAGAGAATTCAACATCTCTAGTAGCCTCTTCGAATGCTTCATCGGAATTTTCAAAAGATGCAAAGACGATTATTTGTTGATCTTTAAATTTTGACAGTTCTTGTAAGAATGCCCTGAAGTTTTCAATAGACATATCCTGCTGTTTCGGCTCATCTAACATAAGTAACCGCGGATGATTTGTGTCAAAGTTTACCGCTGTCTTTAGAATTGAAGTAAAGTAAGCCCAAATACACCTGATGAAATCACTGGCAGATGAATCAAATTTAATGTTGTAATATAAGTTTTCACCAGAAATCTTTTGAGCTACAGGGAGATAGTTTTCTAAAGAAATTCGAATTGCTTCAAAAGGTTTACTTTGATAGTTAAATTTGCGAATTAAGCTGATGAAGTAATTTTGTAAATAAGTCAACTTTTCTCGATCCGTAGTTGAAAAGAAGTCCCTTGGCAATCCTGACTCTTCCTCTAAAATAGTTTCATACTCTGATGATAAAAATCTTAACCGTTCTAATAATAAGTTAAACTCTTCGATATTCTTCGTGAAGAACTCTATTTTCTTCCTAAGATTCAGACGTTTTTCAATCTCCAAAATTGAAGGTAGTCTCTCATCCTGAATTAATTCCTGTTTCAAACCACGGATTGACTGGCGAACGTCCATGATTTTTCTTTCATAATCATCAAGTTTTTGCCTTTTTTCCTGAATTTTTCGCTTTTGTCCTTCACTATAAACCTCGATCATTTTTTGTTGAGCTTCTATGTATGAGATGTTATCTTCAAGACGCATAGTAGGCTGATCTATTTCAAGAGGCAATAATGAGTCGTTAATCTCTTGATGACAAGTAGGGCACAAGTTAGAAGCTGTCTCAGCGGGTAAATCAAAACCTAAGCTTTTAACTTTTAAAGCACCCCTGTTTTTTCTCAAATCTTCTTGGACAGCTTCAAGCTGGGTTGAATATTGCTTTAGTTTTTCTGTATCAAAGTTTATTTCAGGACTAAGTAGCTCGTAATTTAATGTTAATTGATTTAGCTTGTCGATGAGTTTTCTAAATTCAATTTCATTTTGCTGAATATTACTGCCCACCGTTGAGACCTGAACCTCGCTCATTAAATTTAGTGAATGCTTCAGTTGCTCATTGTAATCAACTAAACTTAATTCCTTGCCATCCTCCTCAATTGCAATAAAAATATCTCCAGTTGTATTTACAATTCTGGGAGTGTTTTCGAGACCTCTAAAATTACCCCCAACTTTCCTTGTCAATTGTAAGAACTGGCTAAAGAGTGAATTCCATTTCGTTAGCAAATTCTGTTTGTCATAGTTGTTAGATCTTTTTTTCTGTTCATTTTCAAATACATTTAACGAAAGCAAAAATTCTACAACTCTACTTTCCGTATTTCGCATAGCATAATATGGCATCGTTGCAAAAAAATCTGACCAGCCAGACTTTTGTTCAATTATGAATGCGGGAGCTATTTGTTGAAGATACAGCTTTGTTAAATCCCCATCTTTGTTTACCGTTTCTGGTAGCGCCCATTTAAGAAAATCCGCTAAATAAAGATGAAAACCATAAATTTCGTCCGTTGCACCACCTTTATCATGAATGTACATTGGCCTACTAACTAAAGCTTGGTTGTTTCCAGTAAGTAGTGCCCCATCGTAAACATCTACAAGTTGAGACTTTCTATTTTCTGTAGTAACACCTCTTCTAATCGTAATTATCGTCTCATTTTCAATTTCTAGGTAGATGAATGACTGCAGCACCTGATGAAATGTATCTTTGGGAAACTCGACTTGATCCTTTAGGGCGGACTGCATTGTCTTTTCATTCTTGCCTCCCAATAATTCTTCAAATCCTAGCCCATATATTATGCTCTGAAATAAACTTGATTTACCAGAACTATTGTCGCCTCGAACAATATTTAGTCCTTTATCAAATTTAATTTCATTGCCATATAGACCATCATTGGTGTTTACTTCAATTTTGATTGCGTTAATTTTCAACATAAAATAAGGACCATTGCTTGGTCATTGAGTTAATACGTGAGTCAGTTATAGTGTTTTTCCCAATCGAGTTTAAAAATGCTTTTTCATACTCGAATAGTTCTTTATCAGCCATAAGCATATTAAAAAAATTAATCCCTTTATCCGATGTCAAAACATAATTTTTTCCATCAGTCAATTCGCATATTTTTTCGGCTGTAGCTAATTGAAGCGCACGGTTAAGTGCTGGTTCAATTCCCCATACAGAAAATTCTCCCCGGAAATCATTGTTGACGAAGCTTGTAAGTAACGAAGCATGTTTTTTCGATGTAAGCGCCCATGAAAAAAGGTGTAATTTTAATAAGCTTGATTTGTTGCCCCTAGAACATAACTTTAATATAAGAACAATTAAGGCTATTTTATACATTGGCCTATAGTCAGCTGGAATTGGAATAGGCCGCTTTGTAAATGAAAGTTTTTTTATAATTAGCTCTTCCATCATTCAAAACTTATTGGACAACGCAATATCCAGTCAGACATTACATAATCGGTTAATCGGTCAATCATCAGGTCATCTAAGAAAGTGAAAGACTCTTTAAGCTTTTCTCTTAATTCTAATTCAATCCCATCATATAAACCGTTGTTATCAGTGCCATCGCTTACTGCGCATTTATTTTCAACTTTTTTTTCAAATTGTCCAACGACTTTGACAAATTTCTCATATTGATCTTGAAAATTTTCTTTCCATTTCCTTACCATAATATCTCCGTTCAGAAAGTTAGATATTGTATTCTGTGTCAATAGATTTACGTTCTCATCAAATTTCCTAGACGTCTTAGGAACACGTTGTCCATGTTTATTAATGGCATGATCAACTAACGTTATTGCTTGAGATTTCCAATCGGCAATCTCCTTTTCGGTCGTTTTTGATGGATCTATATCTATTTTTTGTTTCCTAAATTCTAAAACAATTGGAATTTGTTCGGCAAAGAATTCAATGTCATAAACAAGAACATCAAAATCTGTAGCTAATAAATCATTATTAAGTTTTCTTAGTTCTTCAGCTTTGGCAGCACAGTGTTTAACCAGGTCTTTCTTTTTATATTCGGGTGTGACAAATATCCATTTAGTGATTTTGGTGTTCTTTAAATAAGCCTTTAACTCTTTTTGATAATTAGTTAGCTTACCTAGATCTGTTGTTATTTTATCCCGTTGAACTTCGTACAACTTATCTGGATTATATTCCATATCTGGACAATAACATTGAAAAACAATTCCCGATCTAGTGAAACCTTCAATTCCTAAATCGCCTTGCCAAGCAGGCATTTCTTGGTAACCATCATCTTCATATTTCAGCTTAAAGCAAATCTGGCAAAAGCCTTCCCAGTTGTCTCCACTAAAATTTCCATATGCAGTTTTATACATTTAATATGAGGTTGTTAAATTAAACTTGCAAGAAAGGTAAAGATAAATTTTTAATTTTTTTTGTTCAATGCAGCTAGTGGTAAATGTGGATTAGAGTTCACCACTGTTTAAAAGGCTACTTCCTCAATTTGA
Organism: Pedobacter sp.; assembly: GCF_045628745.1. Classification (GTDB taxonomy): domain Bacteria; phylum Bacteroidota; class Bacteroidia; order Sphingobacteriales; family Sphingobacteriaceae; genus Pedobacter. The sequence goes on along the minus strand of NZ_JAZQPU010000267.1, from coordinate 959 downwards.
GATAAATTACGCAGTATTCTGTTTTAGTGTTTGGCCTCTATAATTATTTTTTAAATAATCTTATTTGTTTTTTAAATCAGTATTTATACTTTAGATTAATGAATCGAGCGCCCCAGTTTTGAGTGACTGAAATGCAAGATCACATCAATAAACGACAATTCAAACAGCAATTTTTGTTAAACTGCTGGAATGGTTGTCCTTAAACATTCACGACAGTCAAAAAGTCCAGTTTTAACATTAATAGCAATGAAATTCGAAATCACGAAAGCTTGCGCAGATTCCCTGCGCACCTTCACCCAAAACAACTATAGTATCCAATTAAAATCGTCCCACGCACATGAACTTGTAGCGGCGTATTTTGGCTACTCCTCACGTGCCGTGATCGCAGACAAACGATGCCCCATTGACACCCTAAAAGTTGCGAACGATTAAGAACGATTACAGCTGATTTGTATCGTTATTTAAAATATAGGTAGTTTGAGGCCCCTTCCAACTTTAGTAATTATTTTTTTATCGATCAATTGCTGAATTTCCTTGTCTCGCATAGGCATACTGCTCAAAATATCATTCCTAAATATTCAGCATTAAGCTTTAACTTTGTTTAACAAATCAACGCATCAACCGAGAACTATATAATGGAAAATTCAACAATCCCCAGGATGGAGCTGGAAACGTTTGCAGCCAATAGCTTTAAGACACCACTGCTCAATGTAGAGCACTTCCCTGTTGATTCCAGCCATTTTGTTATCCAGAATCGCAATGAATATCCGGTAAAAGATTATATCTCCCCTCATCGCCGTCAGTTTTATAAAATATTTCACATGACGTCAGGCACGGGCATACTAACTATAGGTTTGCATAAATACGAAATGGGACCTAATGAGATCGCCTTTTTGCATCCCGACGAGATCATGTCCTGGCAAACGACATCAGAAGAAACCGGTGGGCACTTTTGCCTC
>NZ_JAZQPU010000266.1:0-35017 GCF_045628745.1 Pedobacter sp. | reverse complement strand
TGCTGCAGCACCATTTCTGTTTCCTTAAACTTTTGAATGTTCTGTGCAAAGGTATGCTCCAGGTTTGGGTTGATGGCTTTTAGCTGTGGAATTACATGGAGCCTAATTTTATTCCGCGCATATTTGTCGGCTTTATTACTGCTGTCTTCAACGTAATCCATGTGCATGGTGTTGACCACCTCATCAATTTCCTCCCTCGAAAAACACAAAAGCGGTCTGATGAGCAGACCTCGTTTAGGCTGTATGCCATGTAAACCTGCAATGCCCGTGCCCCTGGTTAAATTGAGTAACACGGTTTCTATGGCGTCACTCTGGTGGTGTGCCACAGCAATATAAGCATAGTGCTGCTCAAGTCTCAATTGCTCAAACCATTCGTAACGTAAAGTACGGGCAGCCATCTGTGTAGATAGGTGATGTTGGGCAGCAAATGCTTTAGTATCAAAATGTTTCACATAAAAAGGCATATCCATTGTTGCGGCAAGCTTTTTCACAAAAGCCTCATCGGCCTCGCTTTCTTCTGCTCTCAGGTTGAAATTACAGTGAGCAATGCCACAGCTGTAACCAGCAAGTTTAAACAAATGGACCAGCAACACAGAATCCCTCCCCCCACTTACCGTCAGCAATACTTTATCGCCGGGTTGTAAAAGGGCGTTTTCGGAAATATATTCCTGAAATTTTTGTAGAGGAAACATCTTTCAAAAATATTTAATTTAAAATGGTTAGCAAACAGCTAACTTTGCAATGTGCAGAAATTACTCCTTTTATTTTTATTAACCACCTTATTACCTGCTTCTTTGCTTGCCCAGAGTAAAACGAAAATTAATGTTGATCGTTTTGAAAGGGGTACTGTAGAGAATAAAACCAAGATTTCTTACCTGCGGAAACCTGTTTTCCGCCAGGATAACGCTATCCTTACCTGCGACAGTGCCGTATTTTATGAGGCCAGGAACGTTTTTGAGGCCTTTAAAAATGTACATATCAACCAGGCAGATACGGTAAATATTTATTCTGACCACCTGGTTTATGATGGTAACACTAAAACGGCACACTTAACCAGCAATGTTCGTTTGCTGGACCGTGAATCTGTATTGACCACCAACGTACTTGATTATGACATGGGCTCCAAAGTGGGCACCTATGTTAATGGAGGTAAAATTGTAAACAAAGATGTTACCCTGACCAGTAGAAATGGTTATTATTTTGCCAGTACCCGCGATGCTTCTTTTAGGTATAATGTAAAAGTGCTCACTCCACAGTCTACCATTCTTTCTGACACCATGCGTTACAATACGCTTACTAACTGGACTTACTTCTACGGCCCTACTAATATTAAGGGTAAAGATGATAAGCTCTATACTGAAAATGGAGCCTACAACACCAAATCTGAACTTGCTTATTTTGGAAAGAAAAATCTGTATACCTCAGGTAGCAAGACCTTAAGAGGCGACAGCCTTTATTACGATGGGGTGAAAGGTTATGGTAAAGCTGTGCGTAATATCGTTTTCCTTGATACGACTGATAAAACCTCTATGTATGGTCAACTGGGCCAATATTATAAAGCCGATGAACGTACTGTGGTCACCAAAAATGCCTATGTAGGTTTGGGTACTAAAGATTCTTTGCTCATAAATGGTGTGAAACATCCCGATAGTTTATGGTTGGGTGCCGACACGCTGGAAACGAGAATGGTGCAGCGACAGACTTTAAAACTTTTACCCCTGCCGATCATCAAAAAAGACAATGAGCTTGGCGAGGAAGATGCCGACACAGAGACTAATAAAAAAGCACCCAAGGCTACAGCAGCTAAAAAACCAACCTCTAATGCAAAAGGCACTGAGGTAAAGGTTGCTGATAAGCCTAAAAAAGGGAAAAAGGATGCGGCGCTGGTTGATACAGTTGCTCAAAAACCAACAGATAGTTTGCGAAATGTGAGTTTAAAAAAAGATAGCCTGCAGAAAGATTCTATTTCTATAAAGAAAGACAGCATCCCTATAAAAACTGTTATTGCCAAACAAGACAGTAGTAAAAAAGTGGGGAATGTAAAAGATAGCATTGCCTTAAAAAGTGCTGCGCAAAAAGCTGTAACTGCAAAAACAACGGTCATCACTAACCCTTTGGACACCATAAAAGTGAGAACTATTAAAGCCTACAAAAATGTAAAAGTCTTTAAATCTAACTTACAGGCAAAAGCAGATTCATTATTTTACACCAGTGCAGATTCTACCTTGCGATGGTATGGAAACCCCATTTTATGGGCCGAAGGTTCTCAGCAAACTGGTGATACTATTTACCTGCAGCTGCGCAATAAAAAACTCAATTCTGTGCAGGTGTTACAAAATGCCTTTACTGTAAATGTGTATAAAGATTCTACAAAGTTTAACCAGATTAAAGGTAAACTGATGACGGGATTTTTTACTGATGGTAAGTTAAGCAGAATGTTTGTTGACGGAAATTCTGAAAGTGTTTACTTTAGTAAAACCGATAAGGATGTTTACGACAAGATGAACAGAAGCATCAGCAGCAGGATTAAAATTCTGTTTAAAGACAGTGAGATCAGTGAAATTGTACCAATCAAAGATGTTGAAGGCACAGCAACACCGGTGAATGAAGTAAAAGAGGAAGTGCTTTTAACGGGTTTTATCTGGAAGCCAGAATTGCGACCGACTTCGAAAGCGGACATCACCAATCCTAAAAAAGCAGCCACCAAAAAGGTTGTCGCCAAGTCTAAAACATCAGGCAAAACCAGCACACCTGTTAAGGCAGCGAAAAAAACGAGTTTAGATACCGCTGCTAAGGCTCAACAAGCTGTATCTACGGCCGACAGCACTAGCAAGGGTACGGCCGCAGTGGAATTGTTGGATACCACAAAAAAAGTGGATGTTAAACAGCCGACTTTAAAAAAGTAATTAATTTGCGCATGGCCTGTGCACGGTGACTGATTTCATTTTTCTCCTCCATCGTCATTTCGGCAAAGGTAATGTCGTAACCGTCGGGTTGAAAAATAGGATCATACCCAAAGCCTTTCACGCCGGCACTTTCTAAACGGAGGGTGCCATTGATGACGCCTTCGAAAAAATAAGACTGGTTATTTTGTACCAGTGATACCACGGTTTTAAAACGTGCTTTTCTGTTGCTTTGTCCTTCCATTTTCTTCAACACAAGCTCCAGGTTGGCCTGGTCTCCCCTTTGGCCGGCATAACGTGCAGAATAAATTCCCGGTTCATAATTTAAAGCTTCTACTTCTAAACCACTGTCATCGGCAAAGCAATCCATCTGATAATGGGTATGCACAAAAGTGGTTTTTAAAGCCGCATTCTCGGCAAATGTTTTTCCTGTTTCTGGTATATCAGTGGTGCAGCCAATGTCCTGAAGGTTCAACACCTTGTAATCGGGCGCTAAAAGTTGTCTTACTTCGGCTGTTTTATGTAAGTTATTAGTAGCGAAAACGAGTTCTCTCATGATAGGGTTAATTCTTGCAGGGTTTTCCACAAGGCCATTTTAATAGGTCTGTTGAGTTCCACAGCAGGTAGGGATGATGAAAAGATAGTTTTAATGCCCTGTTGAAGGCTGATGACCTCAGTTTGCTGCGCAGGCAGCGCCAAGGTTTCTGGTGTCACACCAAAAGATAATAAAAGCTGAGGTTTTAAGGCTTCGGCAAGTTCTGCAAAAGTTGTACCCTCATAGCTGGCATAATTGAGCACTGCACAATCACTGTTGCTGAGCTTCATGGCCGTCACAATTTTCCATAACAAAGCGGTACCAATGGCACTGCTTACTTCATTCGACGGATCGTTGACCAGAATGAGTACATTTCTGGCATTTTCACCAAGAAATTTAAGCTCCTTCTTAGGCCTGTATACTTCCGCTGGCTCCTTTACTTCAGGTGCAGGTTCTAACTCCAGCATTTCATTAGAAATCAGGTAAATATCATCTGTAAAAAGTAGCCTTAAGGCTTCAGGATCGCTGGTGAGTTGCTCTGCCATTAAAATCAGTTTTTTGGGGCATCATTTTTCTGTTAAAATTAGTTAAATATCTTATTAAAGCGCCTTATTTTGTTACTTTTATAGCTTAAAAATACGACATCCCACAGCGTTGATTTTTAAGGCAGTGCATTAAGGCTTGTTTAACAGCGATATAGCACTGATTAGGAAAGCATAGTGGTGATGTGGAGATCATATTGCAAGATTAAAAAATTGAAGAAAATACAATGAAGAAAATGTTATGGATGGCAGGCGGATTAATCTGTTTGTTTTTGAATGTACAGGCGCAGAAGAAAAACATAGATAAAGTTGTGGCTGTATTGGGCAACAATGTTATCCTGTTATCTGAGCTTAACCAGCAGTTTGCGCAATACCTGAATTCTGGAAATCCGAATGAAGCTAATGTAAAATGCTATATTCTACAACAGATGTTAGTTCAAAAGCTTTTGAAACAACAGGCTGAGATTGACTCTGTAATGGTAGATGACCCCCAGGTTGATGATGAAGTGGATAGAAGAATGCGTTCAAGTATCCAGCGTGCAGGTGGTCAGGATCGTTTAGAGCAGTTTTTAAACAAGTCTGTGTTGCAATACAAAGATGAAATCAGACCTGACATTAAAGATGCTTTAATCGCCAACAAAATGCAAAGTAAGATCACAGAAAATGTGAATGTTACTCCTTTGGAGGTTAAAAAGTATTTTGAAACTTACAAACAAGACAGCTTGCCAGATATCGCTACCGAGTTTGAAATTGGTGAAATTGTGTTATACCCTGAATTGACTAAAGCAGAGAAGCAGAAATATTACGATAAGCTGGATGCCATTAGGTTAAGGGTTAAAAGTGGTGAAGATTTTGGCTTCTTAGCTAAAACATATTCTGAAGATCCAGGATCTTCTCCTGATGGTGGTGACTTAGGTTTCTTTGACCGCACCATGATGGCGAAAGAATTTACAGCATGGGCTTTTAAATTAAAAGCTGGTGAAATTTCTCCTGTATTTGAAACTGAATTTGGCTACCATATTTTACAAGTTATTGAACGTAGAGGTGAGCAGGTTCATGCCAGACATATTTTGATTCGTCCGGTAACTACGCCTCAAAGTTTAGATCGTGTAAAGTTGCATGCGGATAGTATTTACAGTAATATCATCGACAAAAAGATTTCATTTTCTGCTGCTGCCTCTAAATATTCTGGCAACAAGGAAACAAAATACAATGGTGGAATGATGTTATATGCTGATAACGTAACAGCAAGAACAACATTTATACCTGCTGATAAAATCGACCCTAAAGTGTTTTTAGTAGTTGACACCATGCAGATTGGTGGCATTTCTAAGCCAGTTTTCTTTACTGGACCTGATGGCAAGGAAGGTTACAAAATATTGATGTTGAAATCTAAGATCCCTCCTCACAAAGGAAACCTCGATCAGGATTATGCTAAATTTAAAGAAAAAGCACAGGAGCAAAAAATGGATAAAGTATTGAGCGAATGGTTTGAAAAACGCAGAGAAAGTACTTATATCAAAATTGATCCTGAATTTTTAACTTGTGATGAGTTGAAAATCTGGACTAAACCAGAAGCTAAATAACCAGCTTCTATTAAATAACAAAGAACAGCTTGCTTCGGCAGGCTGTTCTTGTTTATAAGCGGTATTGTTTAATTATTCAATTGCTGCATAATATTAGGGAAATCGGTAACAACACCGTCTACCCCTAAATTAAGCAGATACTTCAAGTCTTTTGCGGAATTGATAGTCCAGGGAATGATTTTTACATTAGCTTCATGACAACGATCTACAAGGCCCTTCCCTACCAACACATAATAAGGACTGTAATAGGTAGGTTTAAAACCTAACTTTTCTATGCTTTCCTCAAAATCCTGCTTTTCATCAATCATCAGGGAAGTTTTAATTTTTGGGTACTTTTCATGCAGGTATTGCAGCGTACGGATATCCAGTGACTGTATGATTACCCTTTTGCTGAGTTTCCTGGCATTCACCACTTCCATGATTAAATCTACAATCACCGCAGGTTCTGGCTGAAATTCACCATCGCCTTTACGGATAAATGCAGTCTCTATATTGTAGGTAGGCTTTTCCAGCTTATGAAGCTTCACATAACGCTCCACAGAGTCTATAACCTCACCCAGCAGCGGCTTATAGGCTGCCAGCTTCACCTGTGCAGGAAAACGACTGTGTACTTTGGTGCCTACATCAAACTTTCTGATCTCTGCATAATCCATTTTAAAAATGTTGTACTTTTTCTCGTCTTTAAAGGTAACAGCTTTGCCATTGGGAAGCGTACTGATTTCATGGTTAAAGTAAGGCTCATGAGAAAGCACAAGCTGCTGATCTTTAGAAACCACAACGTCCATATCTAAAACGTTGACCCCCAGGTCTAAGGCTTTTAACATACCAGGAATAGTGTTTTCGGGCATAATACCTCTTGCGCCCTGGTGACCAATAAGCATAAACTTTTTCTGTGCATGCACCTGTACAGTAAGAAAAAGGAAAATTATAAGTAAAGTGTTCTTCATGTGTTTGATTTTTTATACCTAACGTAATTTAAAGCTATAATATACAAAAAGGCTCCTTAATTTATGGTTAAGGAGCCTTTTTTTAGTTATTGGAGGTGGATTTATGAAGCATAGCTTCCCTTTTCTAGCGTTCTGCTGGTGTAAAGAGTTGTAAAGCTATATTCCAGGTATGATCTGGCTGACGCTCATAAATGAAAACATAATGGAAGCTCTCGCGCAAATCTGCTCTGTAATCTACTGTTGCCACACCATAAGAATAAGCTAAATCACCACCTAAAGCTTTTTCTACTTTAGTAGTTTTAAGGTTCATCTTGCTGATCATGCTGTTGTAAAAACCTAAGATCTTTTCTTTACCGATGATAGGCTCACGACCAGGAAACAACAAACGTGAATCAGGGTTTACAAAACCCGCAAAAGCTACAGCACCATAAGATTTGATGGCCGCATTTAAGGTTTTCTCTGTAGTCAGGATGATGTCGTTGCCGGCAGCAATTTGTTTTGGCGTATTAAATTTAGGCTTATGAAAGCCTTCTGGCTCTACAAACTTCGTTGTTACCGTTTCTAAGGGTTTGTTATGCTCAGCACCGATATCAAGGGTCAATACCCATTTGCCGTTAACTACTTTCCATAACGACAAGTATTGACCATACTCTTTTTTGGAACCGTTAAATACATATGAACCTGTGGTAAACCCCCAGTCGCCACTTTTAGATACCCTGGCATAATCCGGAGCCCAGCTCAGGTCTTTGTTATTTTCCTGACCTGCATAATAGGTCTTCACATTCACAGGATTTGGTCTGAAAACGATGGCATCAGGGTCTGCAAAAGTAAGAAACGCAGATTTAACGCCGTTTTTAGCTGCCGATGATGCGAATTCTTTTTCTGCAGCAACCAATGATTTAGTTGTACCGTCAGACTTTTGTGCATTTGCTCCAAACGATAGGGATGCAGCTATAAATGTGTAAATGATTTTATTAATCTTCATGTTATAATAGTGTTTTGCTAAGGTATGATTTATATTTTACTCCAGTTAGTACCTTCTTTACTATCTTTTAACTGAATACCCATCTCTTGTAAGCCCACCCTAATGCGGTCTGAGGTGGCATAATCTTTATTTTCTTTTGCTGTTTTACGGATGTCAATCACCAGGTTAAGCACTGAATTCAGTTCACCATTGTTGCTGTCCTCATTCATTAAACCAAACACCTCAAACACGAAATCCTGCATCAATTGCTTTAATTTAGCAAGCTCTTCCACTGAGATTTTTGCTTTTCCATCATACACACTATTGATGATTCGCGAAGCTTCAAACAGTTCAGCAATGACAACCGGGCTGTTGAAATCATCATTCATCGCCTGGACACAGCGGAGCCTGAGGGGCTCAATTTCAAAATCACTAGCGTCTGAAGCCACAAGTTTGTCAATTAAAGCTACAGCATTCATTAAGCGTTTAAAACCTTTTTCGGAAGCATCCAATGCATCGTTAGAAAAATCTAAAGTACTGCGGTAATGTGCCTGTAGCATGAAGAACTTCACTGTCATCGGACTAAAACCTTTGGTGAGCAAAGGGTGGTCTCCAGAAAACAGCTCATGGGGTAGAAAACCATTACCAGCACTTTTAGACATGCGGGTACCGTTTACAGTGAGCATGTTGGTGTGCATCCAAATTCTTGCAGGCTGCACATGGCTGCAAGCTTCAGATTGCGCAATTTCATTGGTATGGTGTGTTGCAGCAAGGTCCATTCCACCACCATGGATGTCAAACTCCTTACCGAGGTATTTTGCGCTCATGGCAGAACATTCAATATGCCAGCCCGGGAAACCCACACCCCATGGAGACACCCATTTCATGAGCGTCTCTGGTTTTGCTTTTATCCACAAGGCAAAATCCAGTCGACCACGTTTTTCATCCTGTCCACCCAGCTCACGGGTGTTGGCAAGCATATCTTCCAGGTTGCGGTTGGTCAGGATGGTATAATTATAGGTTTTACTGTACTTATCAACATCGAAATAAATGGTACCGTTTGCTTCATAAGCATATCCATTAGCCATGATTTCTTTAATCATTTCAATTTGCTCAATGATATGACCTGTAGCGGTAGGCTCAATGCTCGGTGGCAGCGTATTAAATATCCTTAAAACATCATGGAAACCCAAAGTATATTTTTGAACAATCTCCATAGGTTCCAGTTGTTCTAACTTTGCCCTCTTTGCAAATTTATCATCACCCTCATCCCGGTCGCCTTCCAAATGCCCCGCATCAGTGATGTTGCGCACATAGCGGACTTTGTAACCAACATATTTTAGGTAGCGGAATATTAAATCAAAAGAGATGAATGTACGGCAATTTCCAAGGTGTACATCACTATATACAGTAGGTCCACAAACATACATCCCTACATTGGGTGCATGGATAGGCTCAAAAACTTCTTTTTTACGTGTAAGGGTATTATAAATCTGTATGGTATTTTCCATTATATATTGTTATTGGCAACGAATTGTAGCGTATATTCTATTTTAACGCTTAAATATAAATAGGTATTATTTAAAAAAGCATGCTTAAATTGCCGTGTATAATTCTATTTTGCAGGCTGATTAAAGCAGCATTGTTCGCAGGCAAAGGTAAAAAAATTAAGGGTTTAAACTCAGGTCACTTCTTACCGGAAAATGATCAGACAGCTGAGCTTCAACGATACGCTGGTTAATGACAGTAAAATCTTTAGTACCTGCAATATAGTCGATCTGGAAGTTTGGGAATTTACCATTGTAGGTACGCCCAAGGCCTCTGCCTTTTTCGATGAAAGAATTGTTCAGTGAATGTGTAAGTTGTGTTACCGCATAGGAGGCAGGGGTATCATTAAAATCGCCGGCAATTAAAAAGGGAATTTCACAGGTTGCCATATGTGCTTTCATGATGTCTACCTGTGCACTGCGTTTTAAAAAAGCACTGTTCAGCATACCCAGAATTCTTTTAGAAGGTCTTAACTCAGCATCCATCTTTTGGGTAATCTTATCCAGATATTGGTAATCCTGCTTGTTAAATGATATAGACTGTAAATGTACATTGTATACCCTGATGCGTTTTTTGTTTACTTCCACATCTACGAAAATACTTTCATTACCCCCTCTGTCTACGTCGAAAACAATATTGCCTTTATTTTTAATAGGGTATTTAGAAAATATGGCCAGGCCAGTAGCTTCATAATCATTCTGCGTGGCTGGCAAAAAATGATAATTAGCCGTTTTTAAAATCCGCTTCAGACTATCCGTCAGGTCGTAACTTCCCTTTTTACGGGTATAATATTCCTGCAGGCAAATAATGTCGGGGTTCTCAGCTTCAATGAGCTTCAACATCTGCGACTTTACATCTGTGGTACTGTCAGCTTCGTAAGGTTTAAAGCTGTGCACATTATAAGTCATCATCCTGATATAGGACGAGTCTGCTTTAGGGCCCTCACCTGCTTCTCCATTAAAACTAAAAGTGGCAGTAAGTGCTCTCCAGCCCATGATAATGAACAGCAAGGTAGAAATGGCAAACAGCCATCTTCTTCTAATGATCCACCAGGCTATCATGAAGATATTCAGCAGCAGCAAAAAAGGATAAGCAAGCCCAAAAAAGGCAATGTATCTATTGTCGCGAGGATCAACATTTCCTGCTATGCAGCCTATCAGTAAAGAAATAACCATTAAGATGGCAATGGCACGTACTAATTTATCCAAAAAGGTAGGCTGGGGTCTTCTCATTATAAGCTTATACAGGTATTAATGTTTACTGGCCTTAAACAAGGTTTCTTTTTCTTCTTTACTTAACTTATCATAGCCTGATTTAGAAATTTTATCCAGGATAGCATCAACTTCAGCCTGGGCAATCCGGTCTGTTTTAGCATTGCTGCTGTGCTTATAATTTTCGTTTTTGTTGACTTTAAGGTTTGTCACTTTAGGCCTCTTTTTAAAGATATTACTCCAATCGTAACCTTTACCTAAGGCTTTAATATAACAAAAGCCTAAAACTGCGCCCCCTAAGTGAGCAAAGCTTCCTCCAGAGTTAACTGAAGCAATGCCGATAAGGTCCAGCACTATATAAGCCAGGGCAAGGTATTTTAATTTAACATCACCAAGAAACATCATGCGGATGCTGAAGTTAGGGACTAAAGTAGCTGTAGCCACTATAATAGCCATTACAGCCCCTGAGGAGCCTATTACCGAGGCATTAGCAATACTGCGTTCAAATACAGGGAAAATATGAAAAGCGAGGCTAAACAATAAGGCGCCTGCAAAGCCACCTGCCAGGTAAACAAAATGAAATTGACGAGGCTTTAAAAAATCAAGAAATATCTTGCCCAGCCAATAGAGCCACAACATGTTAAATAACAAGTGGAAAATTCCGTCGTGGAAAAACTGGTAGGTTAAAATGGTATAAAACCTGTAAGGTAATTTTTCTAAAGATACCGGAAAAGCAAAGTACTCCTCGATAAGGCCTTTTAAGCCAAAATCTCCATTGCCAGACAGGAACACCACCACCGAAACCAGGGCGGTGAGCACAAAAATTAAGGTGTTTATTCCGATGTATAAGAATATAGGATTACCGGAATGTAAAACCTTAAATTTCAAATCTTCAAAAAGTGTCTTATTCATAATAATCGTAATAAGTATTTTTATCCTTCCAAAGTTTAACAAGAATGAAGCCTAAAAGTGCACCACCCAGGTGTGCATAGTGAGCAACAGAATCTCCCTGAAAACTTGCAACACCGAGGAACAGCTCTAATACGATATAAATGGGAATGATGTACTTGGCTTTTACAGGAACAGGGATAAACATAATATACAATTCTGTATTCGGATATAACATACCGAAAGCAACTAACAAGCCAAAAATTGCACCTGAGGCGCCTACCATGGGCACAAAATATATGCCTTGCAAGGTTGTGGCCTGTAGGGCATCAAACTGTGCTGGGTTATACATGCCTTGAGCAAGTGATTTCAGCATCTGACTATCGTTGCCAAAAGCAGTGCCTGTTATCTGATACACTTCAAATGCCTGCACTGCCCATTGCAGCGCTAAGGCACCTAAACCTGTAATCAGGTAGAAATTAATGAACCTTTTAGAGCCCCACCTCGATTCTAACACACCTCCAAACATGTATAACGCAAACATGTTAAATAAAATATGGGTAAAACCACCATGCATAAACATGTAAGTGATAGGCTGCCAAATTTTAAAATTAGGAGAGTCAAAATAATAAGCCCCCAAATATGCACCTAAGTCTTCACCCTTACTTTGAAACACATAAGTGGCCGCAAAAAAAAGTACATTAATGATCAGTAGGTTTTTAACTATAGGTGGTAATTGGATTTGATTCATTGTTATCTTTCAAATTTTTTATCAAGTTCTGTTAAACTAATGGTTTGTATAACCGGCTTACCACTAATGCTAAAGTTAGGGGTTTTACAGGCAAATAACTGCTCAATAAGGGTGTTCATTTCTTGCTGGCCTAAAACTACTCCTGCTTTGATAGAACTATTTCTAGCCATGCTGCGTGCCAGGGCATCTCTTTTATCTAACCTTAATTCTTGCTGTGAGTTTTTGAATCCTTCAATAAGGTGTTCAAAAAGCTGCGTTTCATTGACATTAGTACTTCCAATATCAACAGGAATACCTTCAATGATCAAGGTATTGCGGCCAAACTCCCTTACCTCAAAGCCTAAACTTTTAATATCTTCTAATAAACTCTTGGCAAGCTCATAGTCGTTAGGACTTAAAGTTACCGTCTGTGGGAACAAACTTTGCTGAGAGGCACCTTTACGATCTTCAATGTGTACAATAAAGCGTTCATAAAGTATCCTTTCGTGGGCAGCCTGCTGATCAATCACCATTAATCCAGACTTGATTTGAGAAACAATATAGCGGTTATGTACCTGCATCAGTTGTTTCTGCAACGGTTTAAAAGTATCTTCCTCTTCTTCCTTGCCTGCTAATTCCATGGTGGCCTGCTCTGCTTCCTGGTGATAGGCAATTTCATACAGCGAGCCCCAGTTTTTATTTGGACTGCTCCGCGAATCAAAACCACCAATAAAACTAGGCGTTTTCTCCGTAGACTTCTCTCCTTTAAAAGGATTAAAATCTGGATTAAAACTAATGGTCGGCGGAACAATATCTTCAGGTGCTTTCGGGGTAATCATGTTACTGAAGCCCGTTTCTACATCAAAATCTATCGTTGGAGAGATATTGAATTTACCCAATGAGCGTTTTACCGCAGACTGGATAATGGCATATATTGATTTTTCCTCCAGGTATTTAATTTCTGTTTTTGTAGGATGCACGTTAACATCAATTTTTGCAGGGTCTATGTCGATAAACAACACATACAAGGGAAAGTTTTCTTCCGTTAACAACTCCTGGTAAGCCTTGTTAACCGCATGGTTAAGGTAAGCATCTCTTATAAACCTGTTGTTGACGAAGAAGAATTGCTCGCCCCTTGTTTTTTTAGCGAACTTAGGTTTACCAATAAATCCTTTGATGTTAATGATGGAAGTTTCTTCTTCTACAGGAATCAGGCGCTCGTTGTAACTGTTACCCAATAAGTGGATAATACGTTGTTTCAACGAAGCCGAAGGTAAGCGGTATATTTCTACCCCATCATGGTGTAATGTAAAGGTAATGGCCGGATTTGCCATGGTAATCCTTTGAAACTCTTCAATGATATGGCGCATTTCTGCAGGATTACTCCTGAGGAAATTTCTGCGTGCAGGGGTATTGAAAAACAGGTTTTTTACACAAATGCTGGTACCTGCAGCGGTAGCAACGGGTTCTTGTTTAACAAAGTTAGATCCTTCAATTTCTATCAGCGTACCTATTTCATCCTCATGCCTGCGGGTTTTCATTTCTACCTGTGCAATAGCAGCAATAGAAGCCATCGCCTCACCACGGAAACCCATGGTACGAATAGCAAACAAATCTTCCGCTTTGCGCACTTTAGATGTTGCATGTCGCTCAAAACACATACGTGCATCGGTAATACTCATACCACACCCATTATCAATCACCTGGAGCAGCGTCTTCCCTGCATCTTTAAGGATCAATTGTATTTTATTCGCACCTGCGTCTATAGCGTTCTCCAAGAGTTCTTTTATTGCCGAAGCCGGGCGTTGAACCACCTCTCCTGCTGCTATTTGATTAGCAACGCTATCGGGTAAAAGTTGTATAATATCTGACATTTATTATCTTCGGTAAAGGTTGCTAATTTAGCTAAAATATGCCTTAAACCCATGTCTTTGTTTAATTTGAATGTAATATGGGATATAAAGACACCATTTTTTATACCTTTAACCTAGTCATCTTTTTAACCTTTAACTGTAGGATCATTTTTATAACTTAGAAAATATGAATAAAATTCTTACCTGCCTTTTATGTTGCATCATCCTGTTGAGCAGCTGCTCCAGTGAAAAAGCAGATTTAATAGTCTACAACGCCAAAGTGTATACTGTAAATGAAAAGTTTGATGTGGTACAAGCCATCGCTTTAAAAGATGGTAAACTCATTGCCCTGGGCAGCAATGAAGACATTAGGAAAAAATATAATGCAAAGGAAGAACTTGATGCCCAGGGAAAAAGCCTTTATCCTGGTTTCATTGATGCTCATGCCCATTTTTATGGCTTGGGTGAAGGTTTACAAAGAGCCGATTTAAGTGGCACTAACAGCTGGGAAGAAGTATGTTCAAAACTGAGTGACTTTGCCAAAGCTCATCCCGAAGGTTGGCTGATGGGATGGGGATGGGATCAAAACGACTGGCAAAATAAAGCTTTCCCAGATAAGGCTGCCTTGGATAAACTTTTCCCCAACCGACCGGTGATCATCAACCGTATTGATGGACATGCTGCTATTGCCAATCAACAAGCCTTAAATGCTGCAGGCATTAAAGAAGCTTACAATCTTGAAGGTGGTGAAATTGTTGCCGTTAACGGCAAACCTACAGGTTTACTGATCGACAATGCGGTAACCTTGGTGAGCAGTAAAATCCCTGCGGCCAATGCTGAACAAGCGGAGCAAATATTGATGGATGCACAGGCAAAATGCTTTGCCAATGGACTAACCACCATCGACGACTGTGGCATTGATAAAGAACTTGTAGCCCTGATAGAAAAACTGCAGGCAAAAAACACGCTCAAAATGCGTTTATATTTAATGCTTTCAGACAACGAGGCTAATTACAGCTATCTTTTCAAAAGAGGGGCCATTAAAACTGACCGCATGAATGTGCGCTCCTTTAAAGTTTTTGCCGACGGTGCTTTAGGTTCAAGGGGAGCATGCTTGCTGAAGCCTTACCATGATATGCCAGCCAAAACAGGCTTTTTGCTGAGCAACCCTCAGCATTTTGAAACAGTAGCGAAAGAAATTGCCAAACATAACTTCCAGATGTGCACGCATGCCATCGGCGATTCTGCCAATCGCAGCATCCTCAAGATTTATAACAAAGTGCTTGGCGGCAAAAATGATAAACGCTGGCGCATAGAACATGCACAGGTGGTGGCACCTGAAGACTTTGCTCTTTTTGGAAAAGCCAGCATCATCCCTTCGGTACAACCCACCCATGCCACATCAGATATGTATTGGGCCGTCGATCGCCTTGGAAAAGAACGCGTAAAAGGTGCTTATGCCAACCAGCAGCTGCTGCAACAAAATGGCTGGCTACCGCTGGGCACAGATTTCCCTGTAGAAAATGTGAACCCTATTTTTACCTTTTATGCTGCTACAGTGAGAAAGGATGCTAAAAACTATCCTGCAAAAGGCTTCCAGGCAGAGAATGCACTTAGCAAGGAACAGGCCTTACGCGGCATGACCATCTGGGCTGCCAAAGCTAACTTTGAAGAAAATGAAAAAGGAAGCCTTGAAGTAGGTAAATTCGCTGACTTCATTATCCTTGATCAGGATATCATGACTGTAAATGCCGCCTCAATTTTAAACACACAAGTATTAAAAACCTATATTAATGGAGAAAAAGTATATGAGAAAAAATAACCTGGCAAGCATTGTCACGGTGGGCTGTTTAGCCCTTTTTACCCTCAGCGCCTGCGCACAGGAGCATACCAAAAACGAAATCAGACTGGCACAACTAAATGCAGCCACTACACAAACGGTTTTATTGAACAACCAGAAAAACCTGATCCCCCTGTTGTCATTAGACAAGAATAAAGTGGCTTCAGTAAATTTAGGTTATCAAAATCAACATACCGCAGATAGTCTGTTGAATAAATACACTAAAATCACCTCCTTATCGGCAACAGATTACACCAATGCAGCCAATTTAAACGACCTGGAAGATGACTTAAAGTATTTCAATACCGTCCTTATTTCCATTGCAGATAAAGATGTGTTGACACCAAAATATTTGAACTTTATTTATTCAATCGCCAAATCTAAAAATGTAGTGATCTCCCTTTATGGAGAAGGAAAAAACCTGAAGGCCTTTGACGACCTTAATACACCCATCATCTGGTCATCTTTTAAAAATGAGGAAGCAGCAGTCATTGTTCCTCAAGTAATTTTTGGTGGTGTTGCAGCAACAAACAAATTAACCAAAGATTTTTCTGCTAAATACACTGCAGGTTCAGGCTTTACCACAGTGGCTACTCGATTGAAATATACAGTACCTGAGGATGCCAATGTAAACAGCGACAACCTCAATGAAATAGACAAAATCGCACAGGAAGCTATCACCAATAAGGCAGCACCAGGCATGGTGGTGATGGTGGTTAAAGACGGCAAAGTGATTTTCAATAAAGCCTACGGCAAACACACCTATGATCAGGATGCTTTACCAGAAAAGGTAACGGATATCTTTGACCTGGCCTCAGTAACCAAGGTTACGGCTACTACTCCATCGGTAATGCGCCTTGTTGAGCAGCAGAAACTTAACCTGGATACTAACATTGGTGCTTATATCCCAAAAGCAAGAACAACACCCATGAATGCCATTCACATTCGTGAAGTAATGCTGCACCAGGCGGGCTTTGTGCCCTATATCCCTTTCCACAACTCCATTAAACCTGAAGACCACAGCAGTGATTCTTCTGCTGTTTTCTCGGTGAAGGTGGCTGATGGTTATTATGTAAAACCAGCATATTTTAAGGAAATCATGTGGCCCAAAATGCTCAATTCACCTATTTTAACCCGTGGCAAATATGTGTATAGCGATATCAGCATGTATGTGATGAAAGATGTGGTGGAACACTTAACCCTTAAGCCCCTGAATCAATATGTTCAGGAGAATTTTTATAATCCACTGGGCATGCAAACGGCAGGTTTTTTACCACGCAACCGCTTCAGTAGAGAACAGATTATTCCAACAGAAAACGATACTTTTTTCAGAAAAACATTGCTTGTAGGTTATGTTCATGATCAGGGCGCGGCCCTTGTTGGTGGTGTATCTGGCCATGCTGGCTTATTTGCCAGTGCCAACGATGTGGCGATCTTCTACCAGATGTTGCTCAATAAAGGCAGCTACGGTGGTGAGCAGTTCTTTAAACCGGAGACCGTAGATATGTTTACCGCTAAACAGTCTAACGTGAGCAGAAGAGGCCTTGGTTTTGACCGCTGGGATCCTGATACAAGCAACAAGTACCCTTCAGAACTGGCTTCACCACAAACTTATGGCCATACTGGTTATACAGGAACTTGCGTGTGGGTGGACCCGTCAAGAGGTTTGGTTTATGTGTTTTTATCAAATAGGGTTAATCCTGGGGTGTCTGAAATGTTGGGTAAGTTGAAGATAAGAGGAAGGATAGAGGATGTGATCAATAAAGCCATCGACACCAAAATTAAAATTCAATGATCTACTCGAAGCCTGAAATCTTTTGCTGAAGAAGCAAAATTTTCTAGGTCTTCTCTTAGACATTGAATTTTATCTGGCACATTGCAGACCTTTTAACCGAAAAAATCAACGGAATGTTATTGAGCAGGTTGCAGACTTTTAAAATTTTAACGTAATGTTATTTGGCAGATTGCAGACCTTTTAACCGGAAAAATCAACGGAATGTTATTAAGCAGGTTGCAGACTTTTCAAATTTTGACGTATTGTTATTTGGCTGATTGCACACCTTTCAACCAGATTAAAATAAGCCTAAATTATAGCGAATAATGACAAAATAAAAAAGCCCTGGAAAGATTCTCCAGGGCTTTTCTATTTTATTAATTTTTGAATAGCTACCATCTATTTGAGCGGGATTATTTTAATGGAAATTATAATGCAAAAACCAAAATACACCTTCAGTAAAACCATATTGCTTTAAGTACAATATTATGCTTTAAGGAAAATTGCTCCTATTTCCCTTGCAAGGTCACCTCCCTGCTGGATAAAAATACTTATGCTGTGAAAAGACCTAGAAAATTTTGCTTTTTCCGCAAAAGTTTTCAGGCTTTGAACAGCTAAGTATTTTTACTTTTTAAGTCCTATTTCTCTCAACCTTTCATCTAAATACTCCCCTGCCGTCATATTCTCATAAACCTTCAGATGTTCCTCATCCACACAAGAATCCAAACTCGTTAAATCCATATCCGCTCTTGGGTGTAAAAAGAAAGGCACAGAAAAACGTGAAGTTTTCATCAGTTCACGGGGTGGGTTCACCACACGGTGTGTAGTGGAGCGCAATTTATTATTCGTTAAACGTTGGAGCATATCGCCAACATTAACTACGATATCTGAGTGATGTGCTTTAATTGGCAACCATTCATTACTGCGGGTCAACACTTCCAGACCATCAGCACTGGCACCGATTAACAAAGTAATCAAGTTGATATCTTCATGTGCTCCTGCACGTACAGCATCAGCAGCAATAGCTTCAGGATTTTCAATAGGAAAATAGTGGATACCTCTCAAAATAGAGTTACCATTGTGCACATGTTGATCAAAATAATCAATTGGCAAGCCCAGGTAAGTAGAGATGGCACGTAAAAGGTGTTGTCCATTGCTCTCCAGTTTTTGGTATATCTCACGGGTAACTGTGTTAAATTCAGGGATTTCTTCCAGGTATTCATTATCTGGATAGACCTCCTTGATGGCATCACCGTCGGTCACTTCCTGACCAATTTGCCAGAACTCTTTTAAATCGGCAGTTTTAGCACCTTTAGCGGTTTCTTTACCCGGACTGGTGTAGCCACGTTGTCCTGCTAATTCTGGTTTTTCGTATTTTAACTTTATCTCTTTCGGCAAAGAAAACACAGCTTTGATCTTCTCATAGAGTTTATCGATCAACTCCTGACTCACACCATGGTTGGTGATGGTCACAAAGCCAGAATCGTTAAAAGCTCTGCCCAATTCATCAGAAAACTTTTTACGCTCTTCTTCCGTTCCGTTAACATAGGAACCCAGGTCTAAACAAGGAATATACGGTGTTGACATCTTTATTTTGTTTTATTTGAGAAACTCAAAATTAGGAAACAATTGTTGATAAATAATCAATATTCGCCGATTATCGTTGTAATCATTTATAATTAAGCGATTTAAGTTATTAACAATTCTCCACAGCAAGCAGTGTAAAACTAATATATAAAGGTTTAATAACAGCAATTTAAATCTAAAACAAGAGGCAAGCTCGATAAAACAAAAAAGCGAACGATACCTTATGTACTCTTATCGACATATAACATCAATAAATCTATCACCGCTTAATATCAGCAAAGTGTAATTTAAAAAGAGAATGTGGAAGTTTAAAAACTAAAAACGCAGTTGATACGTAACTTTAATAAAATTAATGAAGATGAAATACTTATCAATAGCGCTGCTTATTCTTTTATCCGTCACAAATTCTGATGCGCAAAAGAAAAAACTACAGAAAGCAACTTTCGGAAATGGCTGTTTTTGGTGTTCAGAGGCAGTATTTCAACGCTTAAAAGGAGTGGTCAGCACGCGGTCTGGTTATGAGGGTGGCTCAGTAGCTAATCCCAGTTATGAAGAAGTTTGCACAGGTACCACAGGACATGCGGAGGTGATAGAAGTTACCTATGATCCGGCCCAGGTTTCTTATGACGAACTTTTAAATGTGTTCTGGAAAACTCATGACCCTACTACTTTAAACCGACAAGGAGCAGATGTAGGCACACAGTACCGTTCTGTAATTTTCTATCATGATGAGGCACAAAAAGCCCTCGCCGAGAAATACAAAAATCAGCTCAATAAGGTCAACGCTTATGGAAAACCAGTGGTAACCGCCATCAATAAGGCTGCAACCTTTTATGTAGCTGAAAAATATCACCAGAACTACTTCAACAATAATAAAGACCAACCCTACTGCAGGGCCGTGATCTTGCCTAAATTAGATAAACTGGAAAAAGTATTTAAGGATAAGCTGAAGAATTAGGCTGCTTGCAAGTCAAAACGAACTAGTCAAATTAAATCTCAGGTATTGGTCCAGGTAAACCCTTTACACCTTCCTTTGCAAACCGATGAATAAAGGAATATTGAATCAATAATCAAATGTTAAATCAAATAAAAAGTAAATAAAGCAAACGAAAATCTAGATCAGCAAAACGCCCCGAAAGAAAAATCTTCCGGGGCGTTTTGCTTAGTTTTAAAACCTACCTATTAGTTTAAGGGAATTTAGTTCCCCTGTATTTTGTTGCATCAACCGTTGGAATACTAGATCCATAAGTAGTGTTGATCGCTTTAATAAAGGCATTTGCAGTAAGCGCATAACCCAGTGGTGTTAGGTGTATCCCATCTAAAGAGAAAAGGTTACCTGTAATAAATGCAGAGCTCACCTTTGCACCATTTACATTTTTACCAACAAAGTTACCACTTGCATCTGTTGCACTGTATTCTTTTAACATTTCAAAAGAATCCATTAAGGCAAGACCTTTAGCAGCAGCAACAGACTTAATAGTCGCATTATAAGAACTTACAAAGTCATTAACAACGGCAACTTCATCTTTATCCAATACCCATTTGCTTTCAATAGGGTTTAAAGGATGTAAACCATAAGGAATGCTTTGTGCATTAGGCACACCAATTACATTTGCCGAGCTTAAGGTTAAAGTAAATAAATCTGCATCCGTTGCAGGTCTTGTGGCATTAGCACCAGTTTTGATATATAATGCGGTAACAGCAGCACCTGCTGGCGTTGCACGTACACCAGCCAATAATGTTTTTAAGGTTACTGTAGTGAAATAAGGTGTTTTCGTAACATCAGGGATGGTAGCTACTACCCCTTTTGCACCTGTAGATACCAGTTTATTAACCGTAGCATTGTATAAAGCAGTAAAAGTAGCTTTAGGTGTTGGTGTATCACCAGCACCACCAGAACTTGCATAACCTAAAATATCATTGTTACCCAACCACATGCTAAAGAAAGTATAAGGTTTAGCGGTTACAAAATCAAGGTAAGTAGTTGTGTTTGTACCTGCATTTCCAGGAAGCAAGCGCTCATAATAACCGTTTAAATTGCCATATTCAGCAACACCTGTATGCAGAAGCTTAATACCCGGCACACCATAGTTGTTAATATCGCCTGTAAATTTAGTATACAAGGTAACATTACCAAATCCAGGGATAGCAGCTACTCCGCGTACGGCAAGATTTTGATCTTCAGCTTTTAAAATTGGTGTACCATTTGGGTTAAAACCGGCAAGCTTAATAAAGCCTGAGCCATTAGCCTGTGCTTCAGTAAAGAAGGGCGAAGAAAAACTACCGCCGCCTACACTTTTCATTTGCTCAGCCAGCATCTCTGGAAAAGAGTTTTTTTGTCCTTCCAGAGATAAGCCGTTATCAGCATAACCTGAAGTCAGTGAATTTCCGATAGCAATGTACCGTGAAAAATCTGCCGTTCCTTTATCAGGAACCATTGTATCTACTGAGGGTTTGCAAGATGCTAATCCCAGAATGGCTACCGCCAATATGCTTTTATAGAAATATGTTGATTTCATAATGTTTCTGAATTGATAAATTAAAATTTATAAGATAGACCTATACCTGGAATGTAAGCTACCGTTTTAAAAGTACCGCTTAAGCCCGTTTCAATATTTGTTTCTGTTCTGGAAACCAGATTTTCATATAAGAAAGAGAAATCAACACCAAAACGTTCTGTAGGCTTGAAACCAATACCCGCACTTAAAAGCAAACGGTTGGCATCAGGTACTTCCGGCGTCACATAACCTTCGGCAACTGGTGTTAAAGCATAACCAATACCAGCTCTTAAAGCAAGTTTAGCTGTAGTTTGGTTTTCTATACCTAACCTAAAAGTTGCTGCATCATGGTAATTTCTTGGCGAACGAGTATCTTCAATTCTTTCATGGTTGTTATATTCGAAAGCCAGTTCCTGGTATTTATTCCAGTGTACCCAGTTTACATCAAGAGCAATCGTTGTTTTTTCTGAAGGGTAGAAGCCAAAACCAATGGAACTTGTTGCTGGCAAAGGTAATTTTGCACTAAACTTTGTTGGAAATCCAGAAGCCAATGCCTCAGGCACGGTAAAATTAGCATCTCCATCTTCCACCGTGGCTGTAACCTGCGAACGGTGAGAAATACCGATGGTAATACCAGAAATGGTTTCAATATAAATACCTGCATTCCAGCCGAAATCATGTGCATCGCCTTTTAACTGTGCAGATGCAGACTGGCCATTATTTAAAGTCAATGGAACAGCACGTTTTAAATCTACTTTACCCATTGAATAAACAAAACCACCACCAATACCTATATGATCAGTAATTTTTAAACTTATAGTAGGTTGTATATAAATGGCTTGTAAGTCTAGGGAAGTAACGGTGTATTTACCGCTCCAATTTTCATCCCAGTGCATCGCACCACCAAAAGGGGTGTATACACCAAGTCCAAATCTTAAGCGACTTTCTGGAGATCCAAATACGGCATAGGCTTGCAACGGCGTTGGGACTTCGTTTTTATTGCGTTCAACCATGTTTGAGCCTGCCTGAGTAAATGCTGATTTTAAGAAGAGCGGACTGACACCTGCTGATACACCATTCTTCTTTAGAAAAGAAACAGCACCAGGATTGAAAAATACGGCAGCTTCATCCATGGCTACACCGGTACCGGCACCCGCCATTCCAATTTGTTTTTGTCCTTGAAGGTTAACCTGATAGGATTGGGAAAAGCCCCACACAGGAATTACCAATAAAAAACTAAGTAAAATCTTTTTCATGATATTTGGTTATGTTGTTTAATCGTAATGCTAAGCTAATAAAAAGATTAACATTTATGCATGCATAACAAAGAAACACTTTTTCATTTAAAAGTCAAATAGGCTTATAAAATTTCTTAAGGTTATATTACTAAACTACATTTGATTAGCCTTGCAATGGTGCTTCCAGCCAGCGTGTTGGAAATAAATCCTTTACATTTAAAAAAAAATAATACAATATGAGTCTAATTGAAGCCTTAAACTGGCGTTACGCTACTAAAAAAATGAATGGCGATGTAGTGCCACAAGAAAAAGTTAATCAAATTGTTAAGGCTGCCCATCTTGCCCCTACCTCTTCAGGTTTACAACCTTTCAAAGTAATTGTGGTAACTAATCCTGAATTGAAAGAAAAAATTGCTGCCGTGGCTTATGGTCAGCAACAAATAATCGACTGTTCACACTTATTGGTTTTTGCTGCATGGGATAATTATACCGTAGCCAACATCCGTGAGGTATTTGCTCATGCAAACAGCGAAAGAAATTTACCTGCTACCGCTACTGCAGCTTATGAAGATACGCTTATAGCTAATTATACTTCAAGATCTGCTGAAGAAAATTTCACCCATGCCGCCAAACAAGCTTACATAGGTTTTGGTATGGCGATAGCTGAAGCCGCAATGTTAAAAGTTGATGCGACACCCATGGAAGGTTTTGAAGCCGATCAGCTTGATGAATTGCTAAACCTTAAAGCTTTGAACTTACGCAGCACCACTATATTACCTTTAGGTTACCGTGCTGAAGATGCCGACTGGTTAGTGAACCTTAAAAAAGTACGTAGCCCATTGTCAGATTTTGTCATTGAATTGAACTAAGTCTTAGTTTTTATATAGCGGTGAAAGCAATGCTTTCCCGCTTTTCTTGCCTTTCGGTCAACACATCCCATACTCGTGTTTCTGACTTACCAACTTTTCCACATAGTTATCCACATTCTGAAGACTGCTGTTGAATACGCCAATTTATAGGCATTTTGCCGCAAAATAAATGTCAAAAAATGTTAAAGGCGCTTTAATATGAAGCTTCTAAGAGTCGAAATGAATATATTAGCGCAATCAACCCGTTAAATTATATTCATGAAGTATTTAAAAATTGTAGCTGCTTTGATTTTGGTTGCGCTCTGTATCCACCTTCCGGCCTATTCACAGCAAGACACCACAACTTTAAAGAACATTATTAAAAAAACCAGCAAACTTGCAGAGCTATACCCTGTGGAAAAGGTTTATTTACATTTCGATAAGCCTTATTACAGTGTTGTGGATACCATGTGGTTTAAAGCCTACCTTACCTCAGACCAAAACCTACCCTCGCAACTGAGTAAAATTGTTTATGTGGATGTCATGAACAGCAAGGATTCTTTGGTGTCTTCCTTAAAGTTCCCCGTTACCAATAGTGTGGCCTATGGAAATATACCTTTAGACCCATTGGCATTTAAGCAGGGAAACTATTATGTGAAGGCTTATACCTTATGGATGCTCAACTTTGATCCCGATTATTTCTACAGTAAAAATATCGCCATTGGTGAGGCTGTTGAAAAAGAACTGCTGACTCACTTCAGCTATGATACAGAAAAATCTTCAAAAGACCAGGTAATTAAAGCACGTATTCAATATAAAAACCCCGATAAAGTTGCTTTCGCTAATAAAACCGTCAACTGGAAAGTAATTTCTAATTACGAAGTGGTGGCTAAAGGAAAAGGGACCACAGACCAGAATGGCTTTCTAAATGTCAGCATCAGTGCCAAGAAAAATGAAACCATTACCAACGGAAGTCTGGTGACTGATATTGCGGTGGGCGATAAACAAAGCCTGAGTGCTAGTTTTGACCTTAAACCTAGTGTTGGTGAAAATGATATCCAATTTTTTCCTGAAGGTGGAGAAATCATCTTAGGCGTACCAACGCAGGTTGCTTTTAAGGCTATCAATGCTAAAGGTTTGGGTGTTGGCGTTACAGGTACTGTGACCGATCAGGATGGTAACCAAATTACTACTTTAACTGCTGCACATGCAGGCATGGGTTCTTTTTACCTGAATACCGAAGCCAATAAAACTTATAACGCAAACATTACTTTTAAAGATGGCACCAAGAAAACCTTCGCTTTGCCAAAATCGGTTGCTTCTGGCGTATCCTTACAGGTTACCAATACCAATGCAGACATGATTAACCTTAAAATAGTCGCTAGCGATGCTTATTACCAACAATATAAAGATAAAGGCCTTTACATTGTGGCTCAAAATGGAGGAGTAGTTTATTATGCTGCTCAAACAGGTTTGCAAAACCAGGTAATTGCGGCGAAGATCCCTAAAGAAAAATTCCCTTCAGGTATTGTAGAGATCACCTTATTTTCTGCTGCTGGTGAGCCTGTTAGCGAAAGACTCGTTTTTATATTACATAAAGATGCACTTCACTTAACTGCAAAAACTGATTTGCCAACTTACAAGCCTCGTCAGAAGGTAAAGATGACCGTTACTGCAGCAAATGCAACAGCAAAACTGGAAGGAGATTTCTCTATTTCCGTTACTGATGAACAGAAAGTGCCTGCAGAGGAAGATGCTGAAACCACCATCTTTAGTTCACTATTGTTAAGCTCGGACTTAAAAGGTTACATCGAGAAACCTAACTACTATTTTAACAAAACTGACGATAAAAAGCTGGCTGATCTAGACATGTTGATGCTGACACAAGGCTATCGTCGCTTTGCTTACAAAGATATCCTTGCAGATCGTTATCCAAAGGTAAGTTACCTGCCTGAGCAAGGCATGAACATTACTGGTACATTAAGAGACCGCACGGGTATGCCAGTAAAAAAAGCAGGCCTTCGTTTAACTGTACCTGGTCGCACCTATTCTGCCGAAGCGCTAACAAGTCCATCGGGTATATTTAACTTTCAAAACTTAAACTTCCCTGATTCTTCACAAGTGGTCATCAGTGCAAAATATGGCGCTAATGGCAATAACTTAATGATCATGGTTGATCCTATTCCCGCAGCAGCCATGTCGCCAAATAGAAATGCGGCAGAAGAAGTTCAAAATATTGACAGTACCTTAAACAACTACCTCAACAATAGTAAAAAACAATATAGCTATTTACGCCAGTTAAAAGAAGTGGTCATTCAGGGGGCAGCGATCAAAAAAGTGAGTCACTCAGATTATTCTGCTTTATCATCTTTGTCCATGATGCCTGATCATTTAATTGATGGCAGCCGTTTAGGTGGGTGTAATGACCTGCTGACGTGTTTAAAAACAATGGCGATGGGTTTAACTTTCGATGAGAATAATTTTTACATCAGCAGAGATTATAATGCCGGCAAAAGAATACCAGTTCAGGTATTTGTAGGTGGGATGCCTGTGGATTTATTTTCCATCGGTTCTGTAAACATGGCGGAGATTGAGTCCATTGAGATTTTCTTAAAAGATGAGCTGGGAACCGTTAACCGCATGCACGGCACCAATGGGGTAATCTCTATCAACATGAAAGTGGTGAAAACACAGAAAATGAGTTTGGCAGATTTGAAGAAACTGTTGCCTCAAAATAACATTGTTACCATTAACCCTAAAGGTTACAGCAAACACAGAGAGTTTTATTCACCAAAATATACAACACCAAATTCTACAGCTAAGGACCTGAGAAGTACCATTTACTGGAATCCAAGGGTAATTACTGATGCCACAGGCAGTATTACTTT
Source organism: Pedobacter sp. (assembly GCF_045628745.1). Lineage (GTDB taxonomy): Bacteria > Bacteroidota > Bacteroidia > Sphingobacteriales > Sphingobacteriaceae > Pedobacter. The sequence continues at coordinate 8,637 of NZ_JAZQPU010000266.1, read as the reverse complement.
TGAGTTTTACAATGCTGAAGGTAAGGGAAATTATAAAGCTGTTGTAGAAGGGTTAGACAAAAACGGCAACCCAGGCCGCTTTGTCTTCCGCTATGTAGTCAAATAATTTAAAGCCTTGCAAGGGCATCATTATTGATCATGATGATGCCCTTTTTCTGTTAATTCTATCTGGCATTTTAAGCCATCTTCTGTCATTACCCATTCATAGAAGTCTGTATCTGGCGCACCTTCTCTTTCACATGCCCAGCTTCCGTATTGTTCTAAATACCTATCCAATTCTTCATTGATGATTAACTTAGTCCCAACAGGAACTTTTACAGTTACTGTTACTTGCTGGTTACGCCAGATAGCATTTTTTGCCAGGTGCAACTTCGTATTAAAGCTTAACAGCGAGTCTTTTTGTGAAAAATCATAACGGATATTCTGTGCATTATTTAAAGCATTATCAAAGTTTTTACCTTGAGAACTGTAGTTCTCCACTATAGCAAACTTTCCATCTAAACTCTTTTCTATTTTAATCCTTACATTTTTAGGCGTATTTAAGGCATTGTCAGCATCATCTAAAATGATTTTACCTTTATAGCGTTCGGTACTGATCTGGTATTTAATGCTGTCTTCTTTAGAGAAAAAACGCGAATTGTTCATCTGTAAAGTATAAGCAGGATAAACTTTTAAAGGTGTTACCTGTGTAAATTCAGCCTCCTCTTTAAATTCTGCGCTCACTTTAGCAATATGAAAAATGGCTGTGGCCGTACCTATAAGCCATATAATCAATAAGCCAAAGGAAACAGACTTATTTAACGGACGACCATTGAAGGCAACACGTACAGCAAACAGAACTAATGCCAATAAAGGAATAGCGAAAAAGAAAAAAGCAGCAAATAACATGGTGGGAAGAGAATCTGCGTCTACCATGCTAAAAGGGAAAATCTCATTGGCATTGGAATCAAACACCCCTAAGAAAGCAGCAAGCATAACCACTAAACTCAACAGCATAAACGAGGCTATACATATAATGAAGCCAGCAAATATTTTAAAGATGATAGATCCTGTTCCGGTAATGAATTTACCTAACCACTCCACCATCTCAGACAATATACCTCCAGACCTTTTAATCAGCTGGTTGTTTTCCATTTCTTCCTGAAAATTACGGATAAACCCCTGCAAATTCACGGCCTCCCCTTTCATGTACATCTTTTCAGATCTTGTAGAAGCGCGGGGTACCATAATCCACATCACCAGGTAAGCCAAAATACCAGCACCACCCATAAACACAGAAAGCAAAGCCGCCAGGCGAATCCATTTAGCATCTACGTTTAAATAATGACCCAAACCTGCACAAACACCAGCAACCATCCCTTGTTCAGTATCACGGTATAATCTTTTGATACCGGCACTATATTGTGGAATTTCTTCTGTTGCAGCTTCTTCGCCTGTTTCAAAATCACTCACTTTACCCATTTGCGCCATAATTACGCCAACGTCGGTAATGTTAATGACCTGTTTCTGCTGAACAGACAAGATTTCCAGAAACATTTCTGCAATTCTATTCTCAATATCTATGACAATCTCAAAGTCGTCTGCATTACGGGCAAAATGTGCTTTGATCTCATTCAGGTAAGTGGTTAATAGTTCGTAGGCATCCTCCTCAATGTGGATAATGGAATTGCCGATATTTATGTTTAGCGTTCTTTTCATTGCTTTATTTTTTTAGATGTTTCTATTGCGTAAGCCAATTCCTGCCATGTGGTATCTAGCTGTGTTACCATAGCTTTACCTAAATCTGTCAGTTCATAATACTTCCGCGGTGGTCCTGAAGTAGATTCGACCCAGTTGTAACTCAACAAGCCATTGTTCTTTAATCGGGTCAGCAGTGGATAAAGTGTTCCCTCCACCACCAGCAATTTTGCCGATTTTAATTCTGCGATAATATCCGAAGCATAAATCTCGCCCCGTGATATTATAAGCAGCACACAATATTCGAGTATGCCCTTCCGCATTTGCGTTTGCGTATTTTCTGCTATCATAATACAAAGATATATGTTTTATATAGTAATATGCAATACATAGTACTATATTAAAACATTATTATATTATAAACGCCTGATTGACAAAACTATAAAATTTTAAAAGGAAATAAACTACTAGAACTCTAGAAGTTATATTAACAAATGAAGTACTTTTACGCGACAAAAAAGGCTAACATGCTAAAGAAATCCGTTGCACTGATTAGAGAAGAAGCTGCAGAAAATTCTGAAAACTCACTTAAAAGAACCTTAGGACCACTTAACCTCATCCTTATCGGTGTTGGATTAACCTTAGGAGCTGGTTTATTCTCCATCACCGGCATAGCAGCAGCCAATTATTCAGGCCCGGCAGTTACCCTTTCCTTTGCTATAGCAGCCTTAGGCTGTGGCTTTTCTGCCTTATGCTATGCAGAATTTGCCTCAATGATTCCCGTTGCAGGGAGTGCTTACACCTATTCTTACGCCACCATGGGCGAATTCTTTGCCTGGATTATCGGCTGGGATTTAGTGCTTGAATATTCTGTAGGCTGTGCCACAGTAGCCATCAGCTGGTCGCAATACCTCACTAAATTCTTATCCTCCTTTGGTATCTTTTTGCCTGCCCAGCTAACCATGTCGCCTTTTGAAACGGCCAAACTTGCCGATGGCAGCATCGTGCACGGCTGGATCAATATACCGGGTGCTTTGATTGTTGTTTTAATGACGCTGATCATCATCCGTGGCACAAAAGGCTCTGCCCTGGTCAATGCCTTTATTGTATTTTTAAAGGTCGGCGTAGTGGTCATTTTTATCGCCCTGGGTTGGAAATATATAGATCCAAGTAATTACAAACCTTATATTCCACAAAACACAGGAACATTTGGTGAATTTGGCTGGAGTGGTGTTTTACGTGGTGCTGCACTGGTTTTCTTTGTCTTTATAGGCTTTGATGCCGTTGCTGCCTCTGCACAGGAAACCAAGAAACCAGCCAGAGATTTGCCTATTGGTATTTTAGGGTCCTTACTGGTTTGTACGGTATTATTTGGTCTTTTTGCCCACGTCATGACGGGTCTTGCCAATTATAAAGATTTTGGCGACAGTGGTGCCCCTGTAGCCATTGCTATTGAAAACACTCCATATGCATGGTTAAGTCAAGCGGTTATTTTAGCCATCCTGATTGGTTATACTTCGGTGATCCTCATTGACCTGATGGCTCAGAGCAGAATGTTTTATTCCATTAGTCGCGATGGCTTGCTGCCAAAAGTATTTTCAGAAGTACACCCTAAATTTAAAACCCCTTATAAATCTAACATTGTGCTGTGCGGCTTTATTTCTTTATTTGCCGCTTTTGTACCTATGCGCGTTGTAGGAGAAATGACCAGCATCGGCACGCTGCTAGCCTTTTTAATGGTTTGTGTGGGCATCTTAATTCTACGTAAAACAGATCCACATGCCGAACGTCCTTTTAAAGTACCCTTTGTTCCTTTAATTCCAATTTTAGGCATCTTAACTTGTCTGGCTATGATGGTCTTTATGCCTTTAGACACCTGGATCCGTTTAGTGGTATGGTTGGCTATTGGTTTAACCATATACTTTTTATACGGCAAAAAGAACAGCGTACTACGCAAGGCAACACAGAAAAATGCAGAACAAAGTTCGTAAAGCAGTTACACATACGCATTTACAATTTACTGCTTTCCTGAAAGTTAAAGCCATATTTGAGTAACAAATTATATACTTTTAGATAACTGGCTTAAGGTTTGTGATAGATGAAATACATCCATTCTACATCTACCTATGTTAATTAAATTAAACCTTATTTCTTCAACTTTTGCGAGGCTAAGGGAGGAAAAAAAAGTAAAAACAACAGCTCCCCTTACCCACAAGCAATGGGTTATGGTGGATAGAATTGTCATTATCTTCCTTTTCTTAGCTGGAATTATCAGTGCAATTTTAATGTCCTGAAATCAATTCATTGTTCAATTTTCCAAGCAGCGCTTACCAATTAGGACGTTGAACAATTAACTGATTTGTATTTATTTCATTCTGAGGGATAGGGAAATAATCGTGTTTTCCTGGAACAAAGAACTGCTTGCCTACTTTATCACTGTTTGCAATTTCCTGCGCTAACAAGCCCCATCTTTTCAGGTCATAAAACCTTTGGTTTTCCCTTGCAAACTCAATCATGCGCTGGTGGCGTATTTCTGCCATTAACTGTTCCTGCGTTAAACCTGGCGTTAAAGCGGCCAACTTTGCCCTTGTTCTTATTTGTTGCACAAAAGGATAAGCACTTGCCGTATTGCCCTGCATGGTTAGGGCCTCTGCTAACATCAGCAGCACATCTGCATAGCGCAATGCCCTTTCATTATTGCTGGACGTAAAATTTGAAGCCCCACTGGCTCCCGATAGTTCATTTTCCTGCATATAATTCTGGTACTTTTTAAACAAGCTTTTGAAACCGAAGCTCAACTTAAAGCTGCTAAAAGGTTTTCTATAAAAAGTAGCCCCGGGATAGTCCCAGATCAAGGTGGCATACATCCGCGGGTCAAAGTCGTTGTCAACGGTCTTTTCCTTCTGAAATTCATTAAAAAGCTTATCTGTAGGGCCCACTTCAAACCAGCCCCCCACTTCGGAAGGTGCAAATTCCTGTGCTGTAGTTACCCCTAAAGCCTGGTTTGCCACTTCACCAGCCCATGGATCTGTACCCCCCACATCGGCCAGTTGAATTTCAAAAACCGACTCTGCATTATTTTTCCTGGTAGCAAGGAAATTATCTTCATAATTGGGCATCAGCTGATAAGACATGGCCGTTACCTGCCTTAAGGTAGCTTCAGCATTGGCCCAGTCTTTTGTGAAGAGGTAAGCTTTACCTAAAAAACCTAAACTTGCACCTTTTGTCGCTCTTCCAATCCATTGCGAAGGATAACTAGAAGGAAGATCAGCCGCTGCAGCGGTAAAATCAGCGATGATCTGTGTCCAAACCTCAGCTTCAGGAGATTTTGCCCTAAAATACTCTTGTGTAGTTTTAGGTACGGCAAGAACCAGGGGCACATCGCCAAAATTGATGGCGAGAATATAATAATTCAGTCCCCTAAGAAAGGTAGCTTCAGCTACATACTCTTTCATTTTTGCCGCATCCATGGGCACTTCCCCCACATTTTCGAGAATCTGGTTGGCCCTGAAAATACCACGGTAACAAGTATTCCACAAATTGCTGGTTACCCCATTATCAGTGGTATTGGTAAAAGTCGACAAGCGGTATAGGTCGGCCACATCATTTCTGATGTAAAAGTCATCACCTCTGCCATTGGCAAGTTCAATGCCCCTTACCCCCCAGAAGCCACCGTCAACATTCCTGAGCAGACTATAAGTAGCCGCAAAAGCACTGTTGACGTCAGTCTCTGTTTTCCAAAACGTTTCTTCGGTGATCCGGTTAGGATTATCCAGTTCCAAAACACTTTTCTTACAGCCGAAAGAAAGTGTAAAGACTAATAAAAATATAAATAACTTTTTCATGATTTCTAGGTGTTGTGCTGTATGCATTACAGGGTTAATTGAAAACCAAGAGAGATGGTTCTGGCCAGCGGATAAGCGACATGGCCAAAATCTACCCCACGATCCAAAATAGTCCCGGTTCTGCCCAGGTCGGGGTTAAACCCTGTATATTTAGTGATGGTAAATAAATTATCTGCGCTGATGTAGGCCCGCAGCGCCGAGACCTTGATTTTCTTTGAGGTTTCCTCTTTAAGTGTATAACCCAGCTGAAGCGTTTTCATTCTGAAATAGGAACCGTTTTCTAAGAACCTGGAAGAGGTTCTGTTGTTAGAATTCGGGTCACTGGAAATTGCTCTTGGTATATCGGAATGATTTTCTGGTGTCCAGGCATTCAACATTTTCTCCGCATAGTTGATACCAAGGTTGGTACTTTGTAGCACCTGCGATAAACCATTGTAAATTTTATTACCCTGTGAGCCCTGGAAAAACAAACTGACATCAAAGCCATACATGGAGCCATTTAAGCCTATTCCATATTCAAAGTCAGGAAAAGGACTTCCCAAATTCACTTTATCATTATCATTAATCTGACCATCGTCGTTACTATCCAAGAATTTAACATCACCGGGTGATGCATTGGGTTGAATCAGCTGTCCGTTTTTAGCATAGCTGTTCACTTCTTCCTGAGAATTAAAGATTCCGATGGCCTCAATCAGGTAAAAAGAACCAATAGAACCACCGGCTTCCGTTAAAGTACTGGAGGCACCATGATGCGATGGTTGTCCGCCGAAAATCTGTTGCGATCCTGTACCCAGAGCCAGCACCTTATTTTTTACGGCCGATAGCGTAGCGGTAACGCCATAATTAAAGTTGCCTATTTTGTTGTTATAGTTGGCGCCAAGTTCAAATCCATTGTTCCTTAGGGTACCTGCGTTGACCACAGGATTAGAAATAGCTCCTGCAGAACCAGGAATTGGCACATTTAACAATACATCAGTGGTTTTCTTGATGAAATAATCGGCGGTAACATTTAATTTTTGATCAAAAAAGCCAGCATCGAAACCGAAGTTGAAGGTTTTGGTGGTTTCCCATTTGATATCCGGCGAGGCATAAGCTGTTTGGATGGCTCCAAACCAACGCTGTTGTTCTGTACCGACCACATAATTGATATTCGATGCCACGGCAGCACTGTATTGATAGTCACCAATTTCCTGGTTTCCCAGCACTCCATAACTGGCTCTTAGCTTTAAGTTATTGAAAACATTAGACAGGGGTTCAAAGAAATTCTCTTTTGAAATATTCCAGCCGAGCGCTACAGAAGGGAAATTACCATAGCGGTTGTTACTGCCAAATCTTGAAGAACCATCACGTCTAAAACTGGCCGTTAACAGGTAACGTTCATCATAAGCGTAAATCACCCTACCTAAAAAGGAGATGATATTACTTTCCGTGCTGTTTCCAGCGTTGGATGAAATTCCTGCACCAGCATCAATCTGATCAATGCCATCGGGTAAATCTGTGCGCCCTGCCTGTGTGTATCTATATGTATTGTTCTGGTAAGTATAACCCGCTAAAGCCTGTATGCTGTGTTTACCAATATCCTTCTTGTAATTTAGGGTGTTTTCTACCAACACTAAAATGTTGCGATCTCCATTGAGGTTGATGTCATTGGTAGCGTGAGAAAATAAGGCACCTACCCTATGCCTTCTGTAATAGTCATAATTATCATTGGTCGCGTTGGTATAACCCAGGTTCAACCTGTAAGATAAGCCCGGAAGGATATTTAATTCCCCAAAACCATTGACGATGATGCCGGTATTCACCCTGTTGATATCTTCAAGGTAAAGCTGTGCCACAGGGTTGGCAATGTTGACTACAGAGCCGAAAGCACCACCATAACCGCCAATTGCTTCAGGATCATAAATGCTGAAAGCGGGAATCATCAGCATGGCAGAACCCACAGGGTTACCCCCCTGACCGCCCCAGCCGCCGGGCATGGTTACAAACTTCTCCCGGGAAAGAAGAACAGTTTGCCCAAACTTCAACCTTCCTTTGGTTGTTTCTGTTTTTACCCTTAAATTGTAACGGCGGTAATTGGTCACATCCACAATACCTTCCTGGTCGTTATAACCGCCGGAGACACTATAACGAGTATCTTCTGTTCCGCCACTTATTAAAAGGTTATACTGCTGGATGGCACCATTTCTAAAAATAGCATCCTGCCAATCTGTACCTTCGCCTAACTGATCAGGATTAGCGGCAATATCCAAACGTGGAAAGCCAGCATTATCATTTGCCTGGTTACTCACCTGTGCCCATTCACGGGCATTGAGCACATCAACACTGCTGGCCTTACTTTGTTGTCCGTAATTGGCACTGAGCTGTACTACAGGAGGGCCTTCTCTACCCGATTTGGTGGTAATCAATACCACCCCATTTGCAGCCCTGGAACCGTAAATTGCCGCTGCAGAGGCATCTTTCAATACATCTATAGATTCAATATCCGTCTGGTTAAGGTTATTGATGTTAGCCACCTGCACCCCATCAACAATATATAAAGGGGCAGCATTTCCTAAAGTTCCCACCCCACGAATCAAGATACGTGTTCCTGAACCGGGGTCGCCACCGGCAGACTCAATCGTTACCCCCGGCATCTTGCCCTGTAAAGACCGGGTAACATCACTCACCCCCTGCGATTTAATATCAGCACCTTTAACAGAGGCAATGGAACCTGTTAAATCAGATCTTCTGGCTGTTCCATAACCTATCACCACCACTTCGCTGAGTGCTGCAGCGCTTTGCACCATCCTTACATTGATGGAGGTACGCCCATTTAGCGCAACTTCCTGCGTATTATACCCAATAAAGGAAAAAATAAGGGTATTGTTCGCATCCGTTTCCAGCACAAAGCGGCCATCCTTATCCGTCATTGTGCCCGCAGCAGCTCCTTTAACTTTAACACTAACGCCGGGTAGCGGAAGCGCATTCTCATCAATCACCACACCAGAAACAGCAACAAATACATCAGGTTTTGGCTGGCGATAGGCTTTTACCTCGACAAAGGTGAGGATGAATAAAATCAATATCAATGGTTTCATTAGCTTAGAATTAGATTTTTAAAAATGATAAAGCTGTC
>NZ_JAZQPU010000265.1:0-4842 GCF_045628745.1 Pedobacter sp. | reverse complement strand
GATTCCGGATCAAAAAGTAATTCTTTTACCTCGCCTAAATCAGCATCAAGCTCGGTACGTACTTCCCAGCCTGTAATATTTGGTTCTCCATCAACGATTTTAAAATCGCTGTGACTTAATTCCTGGAGATGATTGTTGTATTTATTTTCTTCTAAAGACATGATATCAAATCTTAATTGTGAATAGATTGGGTTAATTGTTATTGATTAGCAAAAGCAACGATAGAAACATTTCTATTTTGCGCTCTTCCATCAGCGGTTTTGTTGGTCGCTACTGGTTTGCTTTCTCCTAATGAATGGATAGTTACTCTATCAGCAGAAAGATTTCCGTTTTTAATCAACCAGTCTTTTACAGCAGCAGCACGTTCAGCACCTAATTGTTTGTTGTGCCCTACTGTTCCAGTGGAATCTGTATTACCATAAACGCCAATCATTGCATTTTTGTAACGATTATTCAAGGCTGTTTTTATCTGTGAAAGTTTTTGTTCACCAGCAGAATGAATACTATCACCATCAGTTGAAAAAAGTATATTTTCGCCTAATGAATAAATAGTGTATTGATCATTACCACCAACAGCAATATCCTTATCTGTAATATCCGGATCTGTTGTTAAAGGACTGTTAAAATCAACGCTGTTCCAATCTGGTTGTGTTACTGCAATGGTGTCCATTGCGGTCGAATCATTAGCAACCAATTTGGTGCTGTCGTTATTACACCCTCTTGCTAACAAAACAATGATGACTAATGCTACAATTGCAGCGATAAGCCAAATCCACCATGGATTTGCGCGTTTGGGTTCTACTTCTAAATGTGCCATAATAAAAAATTAATGTTAATAATAGGTTGATGTATTTTTCGACAGTAGAACCATTTTTTAGCTAAAATAGTTTTGTTTAATTTTAAACAACAGTTTTGGTTATTTGTAATTGCTTGATTAAGAGGTGGAATATTAGAATAAAAACTCGTAAAATAATTTTAAAGCTCGACTGTATTTATAGGATTGTTTCTTAATTAGAAAATATTTCTTTATAAAAACACCTTCAAAAGAAGATGAATCATCCAGTACTAAAGCCAAATTACCTTATGCTGTGCCTGACTAAAGATGTTATTGCTATTCAAGAGGCCTGAAATTAATTTCATTAATAGGCTAAACAGGAAAAAAATAATTAGCCTAACAACATAGCCCCGCAAATTATTCAATTAGCTTTGCAAGGACATTTATTTCAAGTGCACCACAGGTTTACAGACCAGATAAAAGCTGTATGATCTTGGCTTAAGCTAACAGCATAAATATGGATAATCTCTACGAATTTTACAATTTTCTTGATCTTGCAGGTACATTCGTTTTTGCCATTAGTGGAGCCGCAGCAGCCAAACAGCGTGGCCTTGATTTATTCGGTATTTGCGCCATTGCTTTTACCGTTGCCTGTGGGGGAGGGATTATTCGTGACATCTGTATAGGTGCTATTCCGCCTGCCGGTTTAACCAACTGGCATTACCTGGTTGCCGCTATCATCGCTACAGCAATGACCATTGGATTATATCCTTTTGTACAGCGACTCAATCACCCTGTGCTTCTATTTGATGCCTTGGGCTTATCCTTATTTGCTGTTACGGGTGCCCAAAAAAGCCTTGCTTTTGGCCATAATGCAGAGGTGGCTGTGCTTTTAGGCATTACCACAGCCGTGGGTGGCGGTGTTTTGAGGGATATTTTACTCAATAGAATCCCTGTTATTTTAGAAAAAGAAATCTATGCCTCCGCAGCACTTTTGGGTGCCTTAATTGTAGTTTTGGGGAATCAGCTGCAATGGATTTCCAGAGACTGGGTTTCCATCATAGCTTTAATCGTAGCCTTTGGCTTACGCTTATTAGCGCTGCACTACCATTGGAACTTGCCTGTCTATTCAAGTGAAAAGTCTGAAAAAGATTGATCTCTCCATACCTTCTCTAATTTCTGTTGCTCAAAATGACTTTCAACTTTGGGAAATTATTAGGGAGTATGTAACATTGAAAAATGAGGTATTTATAATTAATCGACAAGTAGCTTTCACGCATTAGTTTACAGGGCGTTCAGAGGGCGTTGATAGGGCCTTCATAGGGCCTTTGTATAGAGAATGATAACCAAACGATATACCAAGGCCCTGCCAAGGATAGGCTAAAGATTAACTAATAGATAGGAGAAACTAACTTATAAAATACTTCGATGAATAAAGTGTTGTTATTTGTTTAAAGCACTTAAAAACATTTCGGGATAGCGATTTCCAGCTACAATTCCAGCAGGCATGATGGCCTCGATACTTTGTAAGTCCTGGTTTGAAAGTTGAACTTTCTTAGCGCCAATATTTTCTTCCAGATGCTGGATGCGTTTAGATCCTGGGATGGTAATGATATCCTCGCCTTGAGTAATGCTTAACGAGGTTGTATAAACTATTAGGGTTCAGGGCTAGTTTTTCAGCTATTTCTATCATAGAGGGCTGGTCGGTTAAGTTGTTCTCTATGAGTAATTTAAAGTTAATGTATTTAGAGAGCTTATCATCTGCAGGATTTTTATCAGTAGAGAATAAAACGGCATTGATTTCTGTAAGCAAGCTGTTAAGGTGTTCCAGAATAAGCTCTTGATCAGTAGCTGATTTAAATAAAACTCCGCATTTTGCATGGTTGGCAACATTTTAATTAAAAGACCGCCTGAATTCCAATGGAGATAATTTAGTCTTGGTTTTAAACAACTTGCTGAATGATTGCGAATGTTCGAAACCTAAGGCGTAGGCAACTTCACTTACAGATAAGGACGTAGTAGAAAGTTTTTCCTTTGCCTTTTCAATCAGTTTATCATGAATGTGCTGCTGGGCATTCTGACCAGTCAAGGTGCGCAACATATCACTTAAATAGCTTGGTGTTAAATTTAAGCTATCGGCAATAAACTGAACAGTTGGAATCCCTTTACTTAGAGAATCTTCATTGCTGAAGTAACCCGACAATACAGCCTCCAATCTTTGCAAAAGATCATGACTCACCACCTTACGGGTAATGAATTGGCGTTTATAAAAACGGTTGGCATAATTTAACATTAACTCTATCTGGGAGATCACCACATCCTGACTAAAATCGTCAATTCTACTATCCAGTTCATCTTCCATAATCTTGAAAATGGAAATGATGGTTTCTTTCTCACTTTCCGAAAGGTGCAGTGTTTCGTTGGCTGCATAGGAGAAAAAACCATATTGACTGATTTTCTTAGCCATGGGATAGCCCAAAAAGAAATCTGGATGGATGAGCAAAGTATATTCAGAACAAACGGTTCCCTCATGATCAGCATGGCCAATCACCTGGCCGGGGGAGGCGAATAACAAACCTCCATCATCGAAATCATAATAACCCTGACCATACTTTAATTTCCCGCCAAGTTTTGGCTTGTAAGAAATTTTATAAAACCCTAATACATGATAGGAAGACTGTTGGTTCTCAGGCCATGAAGGAGCACCCTTTACCATACTGATCAAGGGATGCTTGGGTTGAGGCAGGCCGAAGACGCGATGCGCATCAGAGAGTGTCTCCACTTTAAACGGGCTTAACTTTTCCTTTTTCATTTCAAACAAATATAATATAACCGGCAAACATTTTGATTGCCGGTTATGAACATTAATTAATTAGTTATTCTTTGCGCTGAACTGGAAACATCATCCCATTGCTCCCAAAGGGCCAAACGTTCTTCATAAACCCCACGTACCCATGGAAGATTATGACTGCCCAAGTGGAAACGCAGTGGAGGATTTTCTGCATCAACGACCTGAAATAGTGCTTGTGGAGTGGCATATGGATCGCCTTTTTCCATGTCTTTTAAAGTTTCAAAAAAGGTTGTTTTAAGATCTGTATAAATGTCCATGCCAGCTGCAAATTTTAAAGATTCCTCGGTACCAAATTCCGTAGCGTAAGCACCGGGTTCTATGATGGTCACTTTGATTCCAAAATCTTTAACCTCTATCGCCAGACTTTCATGGATAGCTTCAAAAGCCCATTTAGTCGATGCATAGTAGCCAATTACAGGCAGTGTTACGTGGCCAAGGTTGCTTGAGGTGCCAAGGATATGACCGCCGCCTTGTTCCCTAAGTAGGGGTAATGCCGCCTGGATAACAGCAAGTGCACCGAAAACGTTGGTGTCAAACATGGCCTTCACCTCTTCAATACTGGCTTCCTCAATAGTACCAACTAATGAATAACCTGCATTGTTGAGCACAATGTCTAACCGTCCGAAATGCTCATGTGCCTTGGTTACAGCTTCTTTTGCCTGCCCCGGTTTGGTCACGTCTAATTCTAAAATTAAAACACGATCACCATATTTCTCTTTCAGTCCTGCTAAACTATTGGTGTTACGCGCTGTTGCGGCAACTTGATCACCGCGTTCCAGAGCGGCCTCTGCCCAAATATGTCCAAAACCACGTGAAGCACCAGTGATGAACCAAACTTTACTATTCCTATTATTTTCCATGTTATTGATCTGTTAATGATTGATGATGTAAAGATCGGGAGTGTATGATGGCAGGATGTAGTTTAATTGAGGACTTTTGTAGTCTATTTGAGGATAATTATGTTTTGAGGGTATCTAGGTCAGCGTGCTGATTCAGCCTTAACGACGAAAGCCTTCAATTTAGCCATTTTTCCATCATGAAATTGCCATACGTCGCAATAATCATAATCAATCATTTTTCCGTGCTCATCCTTCATACTGATTTTGCCTAGTGCCGTCAAAAAATCTCCCTCAGCGATTAAGTTTTCAACCATGAAATGGGGAGGTTCCTCATATGCTTTTGCCATATATTGCCTCACAGCTTCCTTGCCATTGAG
>NZ_JAZQPU010000264.1:0-3161 GCF_045628745.1 Pedobacter sp. | reverse complement strand
ATAGATGTATTTATTTTTTACCATTTAAAACTGAACTTAAGTTGGGTTTGATGCCTATAGATAAAGGGAAGGATTGAAAACGTTGGTCCTGAATTTTATTAAATCCCCGCATGAATGAGCCCTCCAAAAATACGGAAACTTTACCAAAACTATACTCTGCGCCAAGTCCTGTTTCTAACATAGTCATGGTGTTGGTTTTATTGTTGAAAGTAGCTATCGCATTTGAGGGTGAAAGTTGTACTCCGGGCGTTAAAATAAAGCCACCGCCACCACCAACAAAACCATAGAACCCGAACTTGCCGACTATCTTTCTATACCCCAAGGCAAGGTTCAATAAATAGGTGGTTACCCTTCCATTGTTTACCAATGTTCCGAAGCCAGCTTCTAAAGTTTGTTGCTGGTATTTATAAGCATGTAGACTTAGTTTTGGGTAAAGAAAAAGACCATCATTTCCCAGGCCAAGGTTAATGCCTAGAGTGGTAGAAAACTTCGGCTCGAGGTATTCACTAGTCTCGCCAACGGGAATGGAAAATCCAATGCCACTGGAAGAATACAGCTTGTCGGCTCGGTCATATTGCGCTTTTGTTACGCTTGAAATTTGAAGGAGAAATAGGACTAAAAACAGGTTGAGGTAGTACGGTTTGTTTTTCATACAGCGTTTATTTTATGTACCCACAAGGCCTGAATTGCTTGCTCATTTTATAAAACATGGTTATTGTCATAAAGTTTGAATACGAACTGCAAATGTTAAAACAATATTAAATTTGGCTATTTGAGGGTGCCATACAAAATATTGACTTAAAATTACTTAATTGTTAAACAGTGAGTTAGTAAATTTTATGTTAATTTATTGTTTACCTGACTAGTTAATTACTGTACTTTTCGATGTTAAAAACAGAATATAATTTTGTTTCGGTGTTTATGTTATTGGTATACAGCAAAATATGCAATTCAAATATACCTTTACTGTTGTCGTTTGTAGGCCGCTGAGAAGTCTGTTCTCATGGTTTTAAATCGTGCTACAACCGTTGCGATAAACTCTTCATCGAGCATGGCAAAGATTTCGTTTGCACCACCTCCGGTGAGGTCAAGTTCTGATAGTTTATAACTTTGTTCCAGGCTTCCCTGCTCAAATTTAACAATGTATTTTTGGTTCATATTGAACAGGGTAATTTTACATTCCGGGTGTGGTAATTCTGCAAGTACTCTCATTTTAATTTATCATGAAGGGGTGAAAAAAACAGCCGCTCTTTTTAGGAGCGGCTGTTAATAATGTGTTATAATTTAACGCCCATTTCCCTGACAAGGAAATCTGCTTTATCAATTTTAGTGGCTACCCAAAGTACGTACCTGATGTCTACACCAATAGAGCGACTGTAACTTTCGTTCCATGCATAATCATTAATGGTAGCACCGTAAGCACGGTCAAAATTTACGCCAATCAGTTCGCCGTTTGCATTCATAATTGGCGAGCCTGAATTGCCTCCTGTAGTATCCATATTGTAAAGAAAAGATACGGGTACATCTTTCAAATCTTTCTTTTCAAAAGGCCCGAAATCTTTGGCAGTCCACAAGGTTTTGATCGTTTCCGGGTAACCGAAATCAGCATTTCCTGTAGCGCCTTTTTCTAAGATTCCTTTAATAGTGGTATAAGGTTTCATGTAAGTGGCATCATTAGGACTATAACCTCTCACATAACCATAAGTTAACCTTAAGGTGCTGTTAGCATCAGGAATGAAATCCTTCTTTAAAAACTGTTGTTTAACGTTGACATAATCGCCCATCAGTTTGTTCAATAAGCCTTCTCTACGATCTTTCTCTGGTTTCAACACCGCTATTTGTTTGTCGAGGTCGCGTGTTAACTGGATTAAAGCGTCGTTATAGGCACTTAGTGTTTTAGGACTTTTTAATAAGGTATTCATCACATAATCCTGATCCTTCAATTTACTCACTGCATAAGCTTGCTTTACATATTTTTCAATGGCAGCACTGTTATTGCCTTTACCGGAAATCTTGCTCAGGGCATCGATTTTTTCTGATGCTGAGAATTTAGAAGCATCATTCAGCATTTTCTGAAGTATAGTTTGATCTACATCAATGTCATATGCGCCATAGGTATTGCCTAAAGATTGTTTAACCTGTGAGATGTTATTATCGAAAAAGCTTTGCTTTTGTGCCGCTGGCTGTGCATCTATAGCTTCTTTAAAGTTGTTGATGTTTCTCGCTACTGATAATAAGCTGGTAGAACTGTAAATCTGCGATAACCATAAATCGCGGTTGGCATCACCATTAATTAGCTTGTAAAGGTTATCGATATCGTTCATTAAAGTACCGTATTTCGCTTTCTGGGCTACATTGCTATTAATGAATTCAGCAAGTGCTGCATCTTCTTGTTTCTTTTGGCCAATAAGATCAATACCTTTCAATCCCTGAAGCTTGCCACGGTAATTCTTCATTACGTTTGCATTACGTTTAATGCGTGTAGCAAGTTTAATTTCTGTGCTTTTGTCTTTTTTGCCTGCTTCTTCCATCGTTTTGTTTTGAAAATCGTACAGTTCTGAGGTGTATGGCAAGACAAATTTTTGCTGGTATTCAATAAACTCAGCAGGACGGTGGCGGAAAGTTCTTCCAGGGTAGCCTAAGATGAATACGAAATCTTCTTCATCGGTACCATTGGCATTCACCTTTAAAAACTTCTTTGGTGAGTAGGGTACATTGTCCTTCGAATATTTTGCTGGTTTACCATCTTTGCCTACATAAGCACGCATAAAGGAGAAATCGCCTGTGTGACGTGGCCAAACCCAGTTGTCTGTCTCGCCACCAAATTCACCTACTTGTCTGTTCGGAACATAAACTAAACGTACATCCTGAATGGTTTTGTAACGAAACAATACATAGGTTTTGCCAATAAACATTTCTGATACTTCAGCTTTTATGCTAGGGTCTTTTTTCTCTGCTTCAGCAACTATACTTTTCATGATATTGTTAATCATCGCCAACCTGGAGGCTGGATCAGTTACTTGTGCAACTGTGCCCAAAACACGCTCAGAAACATCTTCATAGCTATCCGTGATTCGGCAAGTAAGGCCTTTTGCTTCAATTTCCTCTTCATGTGATTTTGCTACGAAACCTTTGTTCAAGTAGTCATGCTCTGGTGTACT
>NZ_JAZQPU010000263.1:0-2224 GCF_045628745.1 Pedobacter sp. | reverse complement strand
CTGAAACCACTTCTTTTACCTCTGGTACCATTCTTTGCAACAGGTTTTGTATCCCTGATTTTAAAGTGATGGTAGAAGAAGGACAGCCACTGCATGAACCTCTTAGTTCTACGGTAACTATACCTTCGTTAAACGACTTATAACTAATTGCACCACCATCTTGTTCTACTGCTGGTCTTACATAGTCGTTAAGGATTTGTTGTATCTTGATTTCAAGGTCGGTACCTTCAAAGTTGACTACTTCATTGGTTTCTTCCTTGATTTTATATTCTGATTCTACAGCGCCTTTAACAAATTCTTTAAGAATAGGCTCAATATCTGGCCATTCTACATCTTCGCTTTTGGTAACTGTAACAAAGTTACTTGCAAAAAATACACCTGTTACGAAATTAAACTTGAACAGCTCTTTGGCAAATGGCGAGTGTTCAGCACTTTCTTTTGTTGCAAAATCCTCACTTCCATTGATCAATAATTTATTGACCATGAACTTCATTGTAGCCGGATTAGGTGTTTGCTCTGTATATACGTTGATAGTCATTGTCTTTTTTTTTACAAAATTAAATAATCTACTGCTGCTATTTTAGCTCTGCATGTCTGTTAAAGGTCATTATATATTAAAACACCCCTGTATAGTTATAGGGCGTGATTTGTTTCAACTCTTCTTTCAATTCTATTGAAATTTGTAGTCCATCAATAAAAACCGACAAGGTTTGTGCGGTTATTTTCTGGTTGGTGCGGGTTAAATCTTTCAAAGCTTCGTAAGGGTTAGGGTAAGCTTCTCTTCTCAAAACCGTTTGAATAGCCTCTGCTACTACAGCCCAGTTATTGTCTAAATCTACAGCGATAGCCTCATTATTGAGGATAATTTTATTTAATCCTTTAAGCGTCGAAGAAATAGCGATCACGGTATGTGCCATTGGTACACCAACATTTCTCAATACGGTAGAATCTGTAAGGTCTCTCTGTAAACG
This sequence comes from Pedobacter sp., assembly GCF_045628745.1. Classification (GTDB taxonomy): domain Bacteria; phylum Bacteroidota; class Bacteroidia; order Sphingobacteriales; family Sphingobacteriaceae; genus Pedobacter. Next base: position 1,253 of record NZ_JAZQPU010000263.1, on the reverse strand, counting down.
TGAGATAGGCAATTTAGCAGCGAAAAACTCAAACAGCGCATTGGCTAAACCAGCATTTCCTTCAGCATTTTCAAAATCTATAGGATTAACTTTATGTGGCATAGCCGAAGAACCTACTTCACCTTCTTTAATTCTTTGTTTGAAGTAGTTTTTAGAAATGTAAGTCCAGATATCTCTATCAAGGTCAATAATGATGTTATTGATTCTTTTCAAAGCATCGCATTGTGCAGCAAACTGATCGTAATGTTCAATTTGTGTGGTATGCTGTGCACGGTTTAAGCCTAAGGATACATTAACAAACTCGTTAGAAAACGCTACCCAGTCAATTGCAGGGTAAGCAATATGGTGTGCATTGAAGTTTCCTGTGGCACCACCAAACTTTGCATTGTGTGGAATGTTCTCCAGGTTTTTCAATTGTATAGCTAAACGCTCCGCAAAAACAAGAAATTCTTTACCTAATTTAGTAGGTGATGCTGGTTGGCCGTGGGTATGTGCCAATAAAGGAACATCCTTCCATTCTTGCGCCAAAGCATTTAGTTTTTCTATTAACTCGGCAATGATAGGGTAGTACACCTCATTCAAAGCCAATTTAAAGGTATAAGGGATAGCTGTATTATTGATATCCTGAGAAGTAAGGCCAAAGTGAATAAATTCTTTGAATGGCTGTAAGTGCAGGTCGTCGAATTTTTTCTTGATAAAGTATTCTACCGCCTTCACATCATGGTTAGTGACTTTTTCGGTATCTTTAATTTCCTGAGCATCAGCTTCATTAAACTGCGTATAAATATCGCGTAAGGCTGCATATTGTGCTTTGTCGAAATCTGCTAATCCAGGTAAGTTTAACTCACAAAGAGAAATAAAGTATTCAATTTCTACGAATACCCTGTATTTAATCAGTCCGTATTCAGAGAAGTAATTGGCTAAAGCCTGTGTTGTATTTCTATAACGACCATCAACAGGAGAAATAGCTTGAAGTGGAGATAAGTTCATGTAAGGGAAATGTTTTTACCTTGTAAAGGTAGCATTTATTCGCTATTTAAGGGAATCTGAAGGTCGAAATGGACTTGTAATGATTATTGCCTACGGGTCTGCCACCCCAAAATCCTGAACTAATCCACCAGGAGATCGCTATCTATTCAGCATGATAGCGTTATTGTCGGTCAGTGAACGGTTAGTCAAAGGACAGGTCAACTATAAATGAGCTATTAAGAAAAGGATAATGTTTTAAAGGGAGTGGGGGAGAAGCAAATGGA
>NZ_JAZQPU010000262.1:0-15060 GCF_045628745.1 Pedobacter sp. | reverse complement strand
TCCTGGGGTAACCATTGGCAACCGTTGTGTCATTGGCGCCGGGGCTGTGGTAACCAAAGATATTCCTGATGATTCTTTAGCGGTAGGTAATCCGGCAAAGGTGAGCAGGAAATTGCTTTAATTAGGGCAGTATTGTTTGATGGCGTCAAGTAACATCGGAACACGATCTCCCAATTGATAGCCTAGATTTAAATCAGCACATATTTTATCAAGGTCTTCTTTTGGGATAACTACTTTATCCTTTACCGCTAAGATGGTAACTTCCTTATTTTTGCTTAACAAGCGCTGGTCTTTGAATTCGTATTTTCTAATTCTGGCAAAAGCGCGATTGCTGATGGCCTCCATATAAAGCGGCTCAATCTCAATCGCGTTGTCGAAATCAATGATGGCATTGTCGAAATCAAAAGTATTCAGTTTTGCCGTACCCCTACAAAACAAAAGATCAGCATAGCCTGCAATAATTTTATTGGCTTCATCAAATCGCTTAACAGCACTTGGGTTTTCATTCGCTTTCATTAAATCCTTCCCTTTTTGTAAGAGTGCATAAAACTTCAATTCTTCTCTGGGAAGGTCCTGCTTGTTTTGAACAAAGTTAGATTGCCTTTTTAACTTCCCTGTAGAATAAAATACCTGCCACAAGCCTGTTTCTTTATTCTCCTTAAAACTTCCTTTTTGCTTCAAAATTCCGGTTTTAAAATATTCTTCTGAATCACCATTTTGAACCCCATTGAGATAAGTGTAAAAATATCTTTTATTGCCATTTGGATAATAAACTGTTCTAACGCCATTAACCAACCCATCTTTTAACATTCCCTCACCCTGGATATTTCCATTCATAAAATAATCAATAAACTGACCTGTGTAAGGTTTGTCGGCATCTTTCAAAAACCATTGTCCGTTTTTTCTAGTCATGTTTTTTGTTGACGGAATAAGTTTTACTGCTGCAGGGCGTTTAGCAAAAGCTTTAGTGGTTATGATGATTACTTTTTGAAAAGTACTGTCATAGCCTAAAGCTTTAATTTTTTCTATATCAGTAATCACCTGTAGCAACTCTATGTCTTCATTAGCTATTTCGCTGCCTTCCTCATCTGGTGTTTCCAATATTGGAACGTTGTCTATGATATATAATACACGCTCATCATTGAGTTGTGCGTAAGCATAGCTTGACAAAAACACTAAAAGCAGAAAGACATATTTTCTCATATTGGTTGTGAAACTAACAATTAATTTGAAGGAGAACAATGTTTCTTTTAAATGTTTTACACAGGTAATTTTAGCTTATCAACATGCTGTGGATAACTTTTGGGGAAAACTATCTGTGGCCTTTTGAGAACTCACTCTTGTTGCCTGTTGGTTTCGCTTAGCCGAATTGTATGGAATCTTTGCATAATGAAGAATAAGGGGTGGTTCTGCACAGGTGTTTTTAGGTTATCAACATCTTGTGGATAACTATTGGGGAAAACTACCTCTGATCTTGGAAATTGTCGCGAAGCCGGCCTCCATGATGAGTATGTATTCGAGGATAGAAATTATAGAATTTAATTGTTTGGATTATAGATGGGGTAATAACTACATCTAACAGATTTCATGTTTGATTTATTTATATTTGAGTATAATGATTTTATCCAAAGAGCATATCAATTCTATTAAGAAGTTTTTTTCTGGTCGCCCAGTCAAAAAAGCATATGTTTTTGGTTCTTATGCTAGAAATGATGCTGATGAAAATAGTGATATAGATATCCTTGTTGAGTTGGATCATACCAAACCCATTGGAATGAAGTTCTATTCTTATAAAGATGAACTTGAGAAAATTCTGATGATGAAAGTGGACTTGGTGAGTGAGGAAGGTTTATCTAAGTATGTGAAACCTTTTGTAGATAAAGATAAAGTCCTAATTTATGAAAGGTAAATTAGGTGATAAAGTTAGGTTACAACATATTCTAGATTCAATTAATGAAATTGAAGGTTATCTATCCAATGTAACCGTTGAGCAGTTTCTTGCCAATTCAGAAAAACATTTTGCAACAATAAAACAGATTAAAATTGTAGGTGAAGCAAGTAATGCGCTTACTGAGGAATTGAAATCCCTTAATCCAGAAATTCCCTGGAGATCTATCGAAAGTTTTAGAAATTCATCTATACATGAATATTTCGGCTTAAATCTGCAGCTTGTCTGGGGAATAGCAAAAAATGATCTGCCTGATTTAAAAGTAAAAATACAAAACTTACTGAAGTCTTTATAGTTCTTAAGTTTCTTCTTAGAGTGAATGAACGACCATGCAATATTGAATCGTAAAATGTGTGCTGGGGATATCCATTTTAACGAAAGTGTAGCTGTTTAAAAACTTTGACAATGCTTTTGGCAATTATTTTATTTCCTTCATCAGATGGATGCAGGCCATCGTAAGTTAGGTTGATAGCTGCAGGTGGATAAGGGTAGTCGTCTGTATCTGCGTTAAAAGGTATTTCTGCTGATAATGGATAAGTATATTTTACATACTTTCCTGTTTCTGGATCTTTTAAATATTTGAACTTAACCATGTTTGCCATTTTAAGCTTAGGGTTGTGGTAAAGGTCAATAACAGGTATATTTTCTTGTCTACCTATCGCTAAGATTGCATTTGCAAAATCGTCGAGCGACTGTCCATCTTTCTTTTTATAGGAGCCATGCGCATTATTATTAGCATTATTGATGTAAACGAAATCGTTTCGTTGCATAGGCGTTATCAGAACTATCTTTGCAAGAGGGTTCAACTGGCGGATTTTAGCGATGATGATGCTAAAGGAACCGAACAGGGTTGTATTACCTGTAGCATTTTTATAATCATTAATTGTTCCAACAGGTCTTCCGGCCCACCAGTCGTTTGTTCCTAAAAAAACTGAATATACATCGGCTTTAACGAGGCCCAGTTTATCAATTTGCTCAGCAATATCTTTAGATTTCCAGCCATTATGCCCTTGGTTAATGTAGCGCACATTTGGCAATTTTTCGCTAACACGAGTTAAATAGCCTTTTGTAACCCGGTTTCCAGTTTCGTTAGTATGGTCGTTCAGGTAAGTGATGGAATCACCAATAGCTACCCAAGTCACCTCTTTTTCTGTAAAAGAACTAAGTAATAATATTACTAATAATATAATCAGGGGTTTTTTCATATTGAACTTTATGCTTAATAATGATCTAGGTCTACAAGTTTAAGACATGATCCTGATAAAGTTAAAATTCTTTTGGATCAATGCAAAACTTGTGGAGCAGGGATATATTTTTAGTTCTGCATTGTGAAAATACTTGACCTTTAATGCTAGAGAGCCACGCGTCCTCACTGAGATTACTGCCGGATATTATATTAGAAAATTGTAGCCACTCTTTTTTATTTCCCCTTATCTGAGAGGTTAGAGATTTTTTCGAAAGCGTTCTAGTGGTTGAGGTTAAATGAGTGCTAAAATAAAAAACTGCCTCTCAACTTAGTTAGAAGTGGTTAAGCGTACTCCAACCCGTACTGAATTCACACTCGTTTTTGAATGATTTAGCTGAACTAGCCACCATGAAGGAGTTTTTTAAACAGCATTTCTAGTTCAGCCTAAGAGATGCTTGATCATTTTATTAAGATTTCAGGCAATACATTTTATTGACTGATTTGAAGTGAGCAAGATTCATGATTTACTTACAAAGACTAATTAAAAAACTTTTTTTGGGTCAAATGTGTGTAATAGCATATATCTCAAGATAAAATAAGTTTCTTATAGTTTAACTATTCCATTTCCTTAATCCTATCATAATAATTTTATACCTTCACTATTAATTTTCACCGGCGATAAATTTTAGTATTTGGGTTAATATTCAACAAGAATGTCTTTCTGCTGAATGCAGATACTAATTCATTTCAAGGGACTTCTACAAACTCTTTTGCAAGACATTCTTTATGGATGATGAAATTATACATAACCCGACATCAAATAGCGGCATAGGCTTTCACCTTGAACATTGGGTACAGACTGGCTATTTAGCATCCCTGTTATTAGGAACCCCTGTTCCCTTCAAAGGCACTGTGCAAATAATTTCACTTGAATTTCAAGCACGAAGAAAAGCGCAAACTGACGATTTAATAATCCGACTAAGCAATGACACTGGAAGCCATTTTTTACAATCAAAAAAAGGACTGGAGATAAATAACAATAAGGTTTTTAATGATTTAATAAAGCTCACATGGGAGGATTATCTTGATAAAGACCTATTTGTTAAAGGAAGAGATAAATTTATATTTACTACCGATCAACTTTCAAAAACAGATATTAACGATACCTTGGTTATGTTGGACTGGCTTAGATTCAGTTCAGATCTGGAAGATTTTAAAGGAAAAATTGCATTTAATAAAAGTAAAGCAATCAGATTCAATTACTTTAAAGAAGCTGTTTCCAAAGCTTCCATTAAAGTTGTAAAAGAGAAAGAGGTATATGCTTTTATAAAGCATATCTATATTCAGGGTTATGACTATTTGACAATAGGTTCCAGGGACAAAGATATTTTAATCTGGTCGTTAAAAAATTATCTTAATGAAGGTATTACTGGGGTTGATGCCGTCAATCAACTATTAAACTATGTATCACTTTGCAATGCAAATGCTGCAAAAATCACCACTTGTAGTATTGATCCTGAGATCAAAAAACTATTCAACTTAACAGGTTCTGGTTCTATTTCAAATAATTTGGCCAGCTTGCTAAAAAAGAGTTCAATTAGTTTGGAACACACCATTTTCTCAGACATAAATGGCTTCCATGTTGAGAGAACCGGAATTGTAGATCAGTTGATCGAATTAGTAGAAGAAAATCAATTAACAGTATTAGTTGGGGAACCTGGAACTGGAAAATCGGCACTTTTCAAAGATTTAGCAAAATATTTTTATTCTGACCTGACGGGTTTTATTTTCTTTAAAGCAGATAGCCTGGATAGGGATACATTAGCAGAAACAATGGCGGATATCCAAGTTCCGCTGGACTTTGAAACGCTTATCAATCAATGGTTGATTCTCCCCCGTTTGGTTATTTATATTGACAGCCTTGAAAAGCTTTATGAAAGTGATAAAAAAGGTGCCTTTCTTGAATTGATTGGTATCGTTTCGAAATATAACAAAGTGAAGATTATTAGTTCATGCAGGACTTTCGCTTTGAGTGATTTAACTTTCAAATTCAGACTAGATAGGCTTCGATATCAGGAACTCGATATTCCAGACCTTCAGGATTCAGAATTACTGCAGGTTAAAAAGCAATTCCCCTCGTTATCAAGTTTGATCGATAATCCTAAATTGGGTAGCATAATCAAAAAACCTTTTTATTTAAATATTGCAATACGTGTAATTTCCGGCACTGATGGTGGTTCAGTAGATCTCGCAACTTTCAAAAAGCACTTATTGGAGCGCGGTATCCAAAGAAAGGGTGACAGCTTGCCCGGCATTTCCGCTAAAAGATTGGCTGTTTTCTCTCAACTTGTTCTTGATCGTGCAAAAAGTAAAAAACAGTTTTCCGAATTACGTGGTGAAAATAAAGAAGAAATTGTAGCAGCATTGCTTGCTGATAACTTGCTGGTCGAAGGAACTTCCCCAGGTCAATATGCCCCTGCGCATGATGTTTTTGAAGATATTATAGTTGACAATTATTTCGATGAGCTATACTTATCGTTTAGTCAGGATATAATTTCATTCATGAAATCCGTTGAACCCTATCCCGTGTTGCGCCGCGGATTAAGATGGTGGATCATAAGTAGGTTTGAAATTATTAATGAAGCCTATATCAAATTCATCAAGCTAATTTTATCATCACATGAAATAAACAAATACACAAGGGATGAAATATTTTTGGCGTTTTTATATACTAGAAATTGTGGCGTATTATTAGAACATTTCAATGATCATCTGCTAACTGATGGTTATCCAATGCTGAAAAGACTAATCTTATTGCTACATATCAACTTCACAATAAAAACAGCCCCAGATTCAAATAACCAAACTATAAAGACAAATGGGCCAGGTTGGCTTTCTATCCTTACCTATATAGAGCGTCATGACTTGTATGACCCTTTGGCGTTATCTATTTATCGCTTAATAGATAAAGCCAGCCTTAGTTATCCAGTTGATGGCGATCTTCCAGGCGAAGCTTTGATCATTGCTAAGGCAACTTTAAGGCATATTGCAGATATTGAAAAGGAAACGAAAGATTTTGCGGTTCTAAAAGGGTTATATAAAGTTCTATTTCGACTGACCAATTTGGTTCAAGATGAACTGCGTTTTTTAATTGATTCCACCGTGAACGCAGCGGAAGATCATTCAAGCGATGATTTTTTTGAAGATTTAGCAGAAGTTATTATTAACGATACAACAAGTTGTATTCAAATATATCGTTACTTCCCCGACCAAGTAATAAGGATATTCAATGCATTGTGGTTGAATGATAAAGAAGAAAAAATTGATTCCTATGAAAATAGATTTCGGGATGTGTATAGTGAATGGGGATTGATAGACCATCGGAATACTCATTCAGGGCCAAGCGCCTACAGTTATCCAACACATTATCTTTTAAAATTTCATCCAACAAAAACCATTGAATTTTTAATTGGATTTATTAATAATGGGGTATTGGTTTATAATAAATCCGAATCAAAAGAAGGCCATGTTGGTCAGATTACATTCAAATTGGAAAATGGTGATACGGTAACACAGATTTATAATTCGCAGTTATGGTCGCTTTATAGAGGTTTGGGAAATATGCCGGAGATAATGCAATCGTTTCATATGGCTTTAGAAGACTTTCTATTGTCCAGCCTTGACCAGGGAACAGGTATAAAAGATTATGCAATACGCTTAATTACGCAGTCAAAAAGTGTCTCTACAACGGCGGTTATAGCTAGTGTTCTAATGAAATATCCATTTGCCCTTGGCAAAGAGGTTCTCAGCTTTTTAAAGGTAAAGGAGTTTTACGAACTTGATTTCAATAGGAAAACGGAAGATATGTTCCAATTAAGCATGGGTGTTACACCGAACAACCCTCATTTTGCTAATGAAAGAATGAGAAGCAATGCTTTACAATTTCGTCAAGGAGACTTTGAACAGATGGTTTTAGTACTACAAGTTTATGGTATAGGTGAACTTGATTCGATCATTGATGATTTAAAGAAATTGCCTGGCACTAAAAATTCTGATTGGCAATTTCGCTTCCATCGAATGGATAAGCGTGAACGGGAAATTGTCGAAACAGAAACGGCGTTATTACTTAACCCTAAGCCTTTACCTAAAAAATTGCAAAAAATTGCGGCATCAAATGCTAATGATGAAAATGAGCGAAAATTATCAGCGTCCTACATATGGGCTACGAATGCATTTAAGGAAGAAAAGGTTACAACTTTAGAGGAATGGCGTAATCATTATGCCAATTGCCAATTGAAGTCATCAGGGATGCTTAATCGTATAATGCAACCGCAAGCATTAGTGGCCGCTTTAGGTATACGAGATCACCTTTTAGATTTAAATTCTGAGGAATTTAATTTTGCTACAAAACAGTTGGTCAAAAAACTAAATGAAATTTGCGCTGGATTTCGTAATGGACATTGGAGTGTTCGTGATTTAATGGAACGTCCGTTACTTCAAATATTTCCATTCGTATTGCATCCGCAGTTTGATGATATTGAAAATATATCATCTATACGAAACCAATTAATTGAACTTCTCTTGTTTATTGATAAGCATTATATTGGCGATTTTGTAATTGGAATTCAAAAAAATGGATGGCAATATAATTCAGCATTTTGCACAGAATTAGCTAAAATTTCCATCAACTTATATGATAAGGCTGACAGCCATCAACAACTTTCCATGCTTTTTCGCAACGAAGATCCGATGCAGGAAGCTAACTTTAGTAAACTTGTAAATGAATTAACTACTGGAGAGCTTTCATTTGAACCCGAAAACGAGCATGAATCTAGAGGGCACTACGACAGGTTACAGCAGGGGTTGCTAATGATTCCGTTTCCAAATTTGTCCGAAAGCCATTTCCAGGTGATCAAAAAAATGTATGAACACTTTATAGTGGTAAAAAGGCATGGAACAACCTTCACCCATGAAAAAAAGAACTTTGGTATTTACGTAGGTGATTTTTTATCCAGTGAGAGTGATTTTGCAAAACCGATGCTCGAATTTGTTCTTGAGAAATTATCTACAGATTCAGAATACGCTTTCAAAAACATTAACAATATGACCCTTTCCGGTCATGATAAAAAGTATCCAATTTGGTTTTGGCAAAGAATAAGTAGGTTGATGAAGTACTTTTTGGAAACTAACGCTTATAATGGCATAGCCTTCGCCTTATTTTTCGGTGAGATGCCCGCACCACTTAATGTCAGATATAAGGTGCCCAATGAAGATATTGTTAGAAATGTATACAAATCCCTGATAACCTCTGGGTATTTTGACGATGGAAATATTGGAAGTAAGGTTTTTAGATTTTTAAGTAGTATAGGCTCTACTTTTCAACCGGATTGCCTTGATTGGTTATTAACTGGATCGTTAAAATTTAACAACGGGCTATTATATCAGAGTCACGAGGATTTAGAGCGATTTGTAAAACAACTGTACGACGATCATTTGCCTTACGTATTATCGCGGCGGGAACTTAAAGAATACTTTTTACGCTTTTTGGAGTTTTTAATTGATAGAGAGTCCGTAACAGCATTTCGCATTCGAGAAGAAATTTATTAACACATTTATCGCGAATGATTATCTTAAATTTTCGTGTACTCCATTTCAGATTAGTGTCTGAATTGATTCAAATATGTTTGAATTGGTTTAATATATTCATTTCTAACAACAATAGAAATAAGATGGGTATATATGGTTTCAGGATGTTCTTCAAACTCATTGGATTGTCCAGTTGGGCTGTCCTTCGCTTTATAATTTTCCATGGATATCCCACAACCGCTTTGGCTTTACCGAAATATCCTGGCCACCCAGGATTTCTAAAATGGTATCCAGATCAAATTTCCCGCTCCATTGCTGTAATATTTGGCTACGGATTGCCCGGCTTCCGCGCGCAGCGTCCTCTCCAGATAGTCATTCATATCGGAACAGGCAGCCCATAGTTTGTCGTAACTAATGCTCAGGCTTTTGTTGGAACGAATACCGTTACCTGCGCAAACTCGATAATTACCTGTAAGCGGCCGATGACCATGGGACTGAGCAATATTTTTGTAAAAACTACAGATAAACTTTACGGTTTGGCAAAGCTGGCCAAATAGCATGAAAAGGTAATGCAATCTGGATTCAAAGCCTTTAATACAATCTCCAGGTCGATTCAGCATCATTGCCAAAACATTTTAAACTACTTTGACAACAGGTCCACAAATGCATCTGCAGAATCTTTCAATGCTAAAATAAAAGCATTCCGAAGCCAGTCAGAGGGGTTAGAAATATTCAATTTTTCCTATTTAGATTAACCGAAATTTATGCTTAAAAACAAGCTAGCTCCACAAGTTTTGTCATTGATCCATTCTTTTCTATGATAGAGTGGGATAGGCAAAAAAAAACACAACTTCTTTTTACAGAAATTGTGTTTTTTGTGGGAGATACTGGGTTCGAACCAGTGACCCCCTGCTTGTAAGGCAGGTGCTCTGAACCAGCTGAGCTAATCTCCCTAAGGTTCTTGCCGTTTGTAAAGAAACAATAGCTGGCAAACTATTGAGTGTTTTTAAGCAATTGCCAATCCTGGTAATTGTTGGTGGGAGATACTGGGTTCGAACCAGTGACCCCCTGCTTGTAAGGCAGGTGCTCTGAACCAGCTGAGCTAATCTCCCCAAGGTTCTTGTCATTTAAACTAATAGTTGACATCTATTTCCCTGTTTGAGGGAGTGCAAATATACATCTCTAACTCATAAATCCAAAAACTTTTGTAATAAATTATGACAATATATCTTCTAAAATTTGATGAGAATGAATTTCTCCAAAAGAAGCTGTATGTAAGGTGTAGAAAATCAATATCTTATCAAGGATGGTCCTGCGGGTGCTGTTACTAATTTTTATTTCATTTATTTTTTCAAAAGGCGTAGAATAAAGTAAAATGAACAAAGCCGCATCTTCTTTAACCACGTAATGGGGGTGCACAGGCTGTCTGGATTTGAATTCTCCCTCCTGTAAATCAAAAAAGTTGAGGTCATTTTTACTATCCATGTTGGGTGCAAAGCCTAAAAAGCGCGAAAGTTTAAGCAGAAAGGCCAGGTGGAAGTTGGCGTCAGCCTTTTCGATAGCATCAAACCAGGCGATGGCATTAAAAATAAAACTAAACAGGTTTTCATCCGTATGCTGCTGGCGGATGCTTTTATAAAGCACCTCGTTTAAAAACATCACGATGGAGCTCTTCACAATATCATAAGGAATACTTCTGAACACAGGGGAGGGCCTCACCTCCGAAACACGCTGTATGCCTGTGTTAATTTTATGGTAAACCACCATATCAAGCAGCTGCAGGTGCTGCAGCATGTTCATCTTTATTTTCGCCTTCGGCTTTTTAACCCCATTGAACAGGTAAGACTGTATGCCGAATTTTTCAGTAAATACCTGCACAATTACACTGCTTTCGCTGTATAAGGTGGTCTTTAAAACAATTCCCCGGGTTTTATGCAACATGATTTAAGACAGAAAAAAATATGAATGAGCGCAGTGTGATTAATTTAAATGAACCTATCAAGGCAAAGCCTAAACTTTTTATAAATCTAGACATATCCTTTTTTTCGTACCTTAAAAAACATTTATTACACCTACTTTTGTCATGTAAAGATAGTAACACCAAACACACAATCCATGGATACCTCCGCAAAAGAACAGAAGAAACTTTTACATCCCAGGAATAAACACCGTTCCCGCTATGATTTCGCCCTGTTGGTTAAAACCCTGCCTGCGTTGAGGAACTTTGTCATTGCCAATCCTTATGGTGATGAGTCTATCGATTTTTCTGACCCTGCTGCGGTTAAAATGCTCAATAAAGCCTTGCTGCTGGAGTACTATGCCGTGGAGCATTGGGATATCCCAGAAAACTACTTGTGCCCACCAATACCGGGTCGTGCAGATTACATCCATTACCTTGCCGATCTTTTGGCGGAGGATAATGAAGGTAAGGTTCCTACAGGGAAGGCCATTAAAGTGTTGGATATTGGCGTTGGTGCCAACTGTGTTTACCCTATCATTGGTCACCAGGAGTATGGTTGGACTTTTGTAGGTACTGATATTGATAAAAGAGCTGTTGAAGCGGCAAAAAATATAGTAACGGCCAATGCCAACCTGAAAGATGCGGTGAGCATCCGTTTACAAAATGATCCGCAAAGGGTATTTTTAGGTGTGGTGAAGCCCGGTGAGACTTTCGACATCACCATGTGTAATCCTCCCTTCCATTCTTCGGCAGAAGAGGCGGCAGAGGGTTCACAGCGTAAGCTGCGTAACCTGGGCAAGCAGAAAAAGGTGCTTAACTTCGGCGGACAACAAGTGGAGCTCTGGTGTAAAGGTGGCGAAGTGGGTTTGATAGAAACCATGATTCAGGAAAGTATAGCCCTTGCCGATCAGGTGAAATGGTTCACAACCCTGGTTTCAAAAAGTGCAAACCTGGAAGCTGTAAACCATTTCTTAAGAAGATCGGGTGCCTTAAAAGTGAAGACCGTAGAGATGGCTCAAGGGCAGAAAGTTAGTCGCTTTGTAGCCTGGTCATTCCAGTAAAAGCGGCTCCTCGTCATCATCAGTTAAGCTAAACCTGATATTTTCTGTGCCCGAGATGCCTTCAATAGAGCCGCGAATATGTGCTGCATTTAACATCACTTTTTCAAGCTGTTTCTCTCTGGATTTCCACAGTCTTTCCATGGCGTCACGTTCTTTCTGAATGGAAAGTTTCATGCTCATGAAGCCTTCCCTGATGGCCTTCCATTGCTCAGAAAACTCTGTGCTGGTGAGGTAATCGTAGAGCATGTGCATTTTATCGCCACGGTTTTCCTGTGTTTTCGCTGCACTGAAAAGCTTCACAATACCATCCCTGAGGATATAAGAAACAGCCTTTACTTCGTCAAAAGAGCAAATCCAAACGCCGTCTTTCTCACCGAAACAGTCCATACCTTTAGGGTAACACTGGGTTACAATAACAGCTACGTCGACACCCATGCTGCGCATGTCCTTTTTTAATTTCTCAATCCAGTCCATCGAGAAATCCTTGGTTCTCTTGCTTTCATAAATGATCTTTCCGCATTCCTGTCCAAATTGGTTACGGATGTGGTGTACACAATCGGCACCACGCACACCTTTACCCACTTCTGTTACCAGGTCAAATGGAAATGCATTGCGCAGCAATTCTTCCAGAATCAATTCCTGAACTTCACCTTGCAACTGCATAGAGCCCTGTTCTGCCTTGCGTTTCATTTCTTCAGCAAGTTTCTTTTGGTCTTCCAGTTGTTTTTCAAGTTCTTTAACCCGCAGCTGGTGTTCGGTTTCTTTCAGGTTATTCTTTTCGTTTTCCTGCTTCCTGATTTGTTCTACCAGCTCTGCACGTTGTTCCTGCAGCATCCTTTGAGTTTTCAGTTCCAGTTCTTCTTCCTTTTTGATAATTTCCTTTTCTTTTAAAAGAAACTCCAGCTCCTTGGCCCGGGCAAGTTTTAACCTTTCTTCCTGTTCCTTATTGGTGCTGTCTAAAAGTTGAAGTTTGTTCTCGAAATCGCTGGCAATAGATTTACGCAAACTTTCTTCCATGCTTTGCTGAATCTGTTTTTTCTCTTCAGCCAGCTGTCGCTCAAAAAGTTGTGCCTGTACTTTTTGCTGTTGCTCAAATGAAGCCTCCAGGTTTTTTTGCTGCTGCAGAAAATCCTTTTGCTTCTGTTCCATTGCAGCCTCTAATTGCTTTTGCTGCAATGCTATTTCCTGCTGCTTCACCTTAAATTCCTCTTCCTTTTGTTTAGTAAAGGAAACCATTTTCTCACGCAGGTCTTTTTTATATTCTTCCGCCATCACCTCTTCCATAGGGAAGGTATGGGCACAGTTAGGACATTTTATTTCTGTTGCCATCTTAATTTTCTAAATTTATTTGCGGACAAACAAGCTGTCGGCAAACTTCATAGATACATTACGGGATTCCTGACCACCAATGCTCAGCAGCATGGAGCCATCAAAATCTACCATCTCTTCAATTGTAATTTGGGTGCCTATATTAACGCCCAATTTCTCAAGGTATTTTAAAAACAAGATGGAAGTGTCTTTAACAGCAACCACCATGCAGGTATCGCCGGGTTTTAAATCAGACAAAACCAAGTTAACCAGGGGGATCATGTCGCCGTTAGCTTTCGGAATGGGGTCGCCATGAGGGTCAAACTCCGGAAAACCCAGGTATTCTTCTAACTTGCTAATCAATTTTGGCGATTTAATATGCTCCAATTGTTCGGCTGCCTCATGCACTTCATCCCAGGAGAAGCCTAATTTCTGAAATAAAAACGTTTCCCACAAACGGTGTTTTCTCACAATGTTCAGGGCGCTGTTGCGACCTTCCTCCGTTAAAGAAATCTTACCATATTTCTTGTAATCTACTAATTTTTTTTCTTTAAGCTTCTTAAACATATCCGTCGCCGTTGCAGGTTTAACGCCCAAATGAGCAGCTAAATCGTTAATTCCGGCCTCTGCCTTTCCCTCGCACTGACTTCCAATTTTCAGCAAAGCCTTTATATAATTCTCTTCGGTAATGGATAACATCAGGTAAAGATAAAATAATAAAGTTCATAATTAATTTGTTAGACTAGTCTAACATTTGTAGTTTTGTTTCGTTGAACATAAAATTAGTTAGTTCTAATTATTGAAGTATGGTAGCACTAAAAGGGCCTTTTACCCTACAAAACAAGTAATCCTAAATGCTTACTTCAAACTTTTCAGAAGCTTGATAAGCACTGTTCCAGCATTGAAACTTAAACCCTTTACCTATGAAATATTTGTTAACTTTCTTAATATTCATTTACTCACTCAGCCTTGTGAAGGCACAGACCGGTACTATCCGTGGAAGGGTAACGGAAAGCGGACAGGCCGTGTCAGCTATTTCTGTGCGTTTATTGGGCAGCGCTTTTGCCACTCAAACCAATGCACATGGTTTTTATGAGTTTACTGCCATCCCCTCAAAAAACTATACAATCGTCTTTTCTGGTGTGGATTATGAAAAAGTAGAAAAGTTGGTTAATGTAAAAGAAAATCAGGTAATTGAGCTGCCTGTTGCGCTTTTCAAACAGCAGTCAAACCTGGATGAGGTGGTGGTGACCGGCATGAGCCGCAGCACCGTGTTGCGCAAAAGTCCGGTGCCTATTGCCGTCCTTAGCAAAAAAGCAATGGACCAGCAGCAAAGCACAAACCTTATTGATGCCATTGTAAAGGGCATTCCCGGCTTAAGCGCGGTAACCACAGGGCCTAATATTTCCAAGCCTTTTATCCGTGGTTTAGGTTACAATAGGGTGTTGACTTTATACGACGGATTGCGCCAGGAGGGGCAGCAATGGGGTGATGAGCATGGAATTGAAATTGACCCTTATGGAATTTCCAGGGTAGAGGTGGTGAAGGGGCCTGCAAGTTTAACCTATGGTTCTGATGCGGTGGCGGGTGTGATCAACCTGATTCCTGATCAGTCCATATTACCCGAAGGCATTTTGAAAGGCGATTTCACCACCGAATACCAACATAACAATGGCATGTTCGGCAATTCATTAGGCCTGGCGCTTCATCAAAACGGATGGCGTTATGCTGTGCGTGGAAGTGGCAAAATAGCTCACAATTACCGCAATAACGTTGATGGCTATGTGTATGGTACGGCTTTTCGCGAATACAATTTATCTGCCAGCGCTGGGGTGTATAAGAAATGGGGACATGCAAAAATTGCGGCCAATTATTACAATAACCTGCAGGAGATTCCTGATGGTAGTCGTGATTCGCTGAGCAGAAAATTTACCTGGCAGGTTTTGGATGATGGTGATGACCTTAAAAGCAGGCCCATCGTTCCTCAAAATGCTTTAAAAAGTTACAGCAT
>NZ_JAZQPU010000261.1:0-1776 GCF_045628745.1 Pedobacter sp. | reverse complement strand
AACCGGAAAAGAAACACACTATATGTACGATGCTGTGCAAACGGGAAAAATTTCCGGCAATGGCAAATACACACAACTGTGCCAGGGATTTTTTGAAGCACGTTATGGCTTTAAGAAATGCCTGCTCACCACTTCCTGTACTGATGCATTGGAAATGACAGCGCTGCTGATCAATATCCAGCCCGGCGATGAAGTCATTATGCCTTCCTTCACTTTCGTGAGCACTGCCAATGCCTTTATTTTACGGGGTGCACATTTAGTTTTTGCAGATTCAGAAAAGGATAACCCGAATATAGATGTTTCTAAAATAGAAGCGTTAATCACACCAAAAACAAAAGCCATTGTGCCGGTACATTATGCAGGCATTGCCTGTGCGATGGATGAAATTATGGCTTTGGCCAAAAAATACCATTTATTTGTGATTGAAGATGCGGCACAAGCAATTGAAAGTCATTATACGGGCAAAGATGGCATCCGCAGAGCCCTGGGTTCCATTGGGCACCTCGCCACCTTTTCCTTTCATGAAACCAAAAATATCATCTCCGGCGAAGGCGGCATGCTGGCCATTAATGATACACAATTTATCCACAGGGCAGAAATCATCTGGGAAAAAGGCACCAACCGCTCCTCCTTTTTCCGTGGAGAGGTGGATAAATATGGCTGGGTAGATGTGGGCAGTTCCTTTTTACCCTCCGAAATTATTGCCGCTTTTTTATGGGCACAGGTAGAAGAGCTGACCATTATCCAGGCCAAGAGAAAAGCTTTATGGCTGCAATACCAGGAAGAATTAAAAGACTGGGCCCAAGAAAACGAGGTGCAATTACCACATATTCCCAGCTATGCCAGTAACAATGCACACCTTTTTTACCTTGTGTGTAAAGACCTCAACCAGCGCACTGCCCTGATCGACAAGTTAAAAGCAAAAGAGATCCTGTCGGTATTTCATTATTTAAGTTTGCATAAAAGCCCTTATTACCGGGAGAAGCACGACCAGCGTTGTCTTGCGCAGAGCGACCGTTACGAAAACTGTTTAATGCGCCTCCCCCTCTATTACGATCTAAAAGCTACAGAAATCACTTTCATTACAGACACCCTTAAAAGTAGATGATGAGAACAGCGGCCGTTCAAAAACTCAGTATAGGCGTCATCGCCCAGCAACTCTTTCACCTTTTTTACTATCCTTTTGTGGGTACCGATGCGGGTTTTTACCTTTCCGTGGCCCGCGAACTCTACCAGGGGAAAGTCTATTTTATAGAAATTGCCTCTTCCTATAACCCCTTGTCCATAGCCTATATTGGTTTACCTTTTCTTTTCAGTGATCAGCCAGATCCCCGGTTTTTCCTGGCGATGAATGTAGTCATTTTAGTGGGATGTGCCTGTTTATTACGTCAAATTTTTGAACACATCAGTCCTAAAAATGCGAGTAATGGATTTCTAGCGATCCTCTTTTTTTGTTCTTCGCTTTATTTAAGTGGCATCGACATTACGCTGGAGCCCCTGTCGCTTTTTTTTCAATTGCTGGCACTGTGGGCTTACCTCAGGTTTAAAAGTAATCGTTCCCTGGCCTATCTCTTCCTGACGGGCTTTTGCCTCAGCCTCGCTTTTTTAGCTAAACAATACGGGTATTTTTTGCTTTTTAGTTGGACGTCTCTGGAGCAGGTTTGCACTAGCCTTCGGGCCGGAGCTTTCCAGCATCGGGGTTCTGACGGCTTTGGCAGACTTCGGTCGTCCGGCGTACAATTAACAACCAACTTAGAACTGGTACGGACAAGGGGA
>NZ_JAZQPU010000260.1:0-2941 GCF_045628745.1 Pedobacter sp. | reverse complement strand
GCGGGGAAATTACAATTGGTTTTCTTTTTTCTCCAGTATTCGCACGCGGTATAAAAGGGTATAAATCCAATAACCGATTAAGATCCAACCCAGGCAGGCAGGGTAAAATACCATCCTCATTTTGCTGTCCAGATCGTAAGAATTGAAACCAGGGTTACCTCCATTTCCAGGGTGCAGAGAGTCTGAAAGTCGTGGTAAAACAAACAGTAGCACTACCATCATGGGGAAGGCAAATATGTTGTAAATAGCAGATATTTTTGCTCTTTTTTGCTCTTCGTCAATTGCATTGCGCAAAATAAGGTAAGCAAAATACAATAACAGGGCAATGGCAGCAAAATTTTGCTTCACATCAAAGCTCCATGCCTGTCCCCAGGTAAATTTAGCCCAGATAGCGCCTGTAATGATGCCTAATATGCCAAAAACAATACCGGCATTGATGCTTTCTACTGCTTTTAAATCGTTAGCAGGGTTTCCTGAACTCAGGTATTTGATGCTGTGGAAGACAGAAACGCTAAAAAGCACAATCATACTGAACCACATGGGTACGTGAAAATACAGGTTTCTGATACTTTCATGTAAAATTGGCAATGCTGGCACATTGCCTAAGAAGCCATAAACGGTGGTATAAATAACTAATACTGCACCTAAAATTTTCCACCAGGATTTATACATTTATATAGATTTTAATCCCTCCAAAGGTAATCATCTGTTTGAATATTTTTAGGCTAGCGCTATAAATGTCGTTAATGTGCTGTCAGCTTACCGTCAGATTAGCCTACATGGTTGTGGAGCATGTTATCTTGCTTGGTTGGGTTGATGACCACCGCTTTGTAATTCTTCGAGCCGAGGTGACTGTAACTGATCACTACCCTTTCGCGTGGATGGTCAATTTCAGGCAGCATTTCTAATAAGGCATATAACTTTTTGAATTCTGTGGGGATGTCAAGTTCATCGGGGAGAATCAATTGAATTTCATCTCTGAACTCAAAGTGCTTCACTCCTTTCCATCCTGTATCTGCCAGGTGTTCCCGCAGATTTTGATAAAGTTGTTCTTTATACTCGTGCATAACCTTAAAATTTCACCATCAAACTTACTAATTAAATTAGTAAAATATCAAAATATTTTTAATCTCTCCACAAATAGGGGAAAAGCAATAAAGACACTGCCCCTACTAATACATTAATGACTAGCAATAAGCCTATTTCATCCAGGCTTACACTTCTGTCTAAGCCATCTATGGCATTTTTGGTGAGCTTAATTAAGACCACTAATACAGGGATGATAACCGGGAAACTTAAAATAGCCATTAGCATACCGCCGTTACCTGCTTTTGAAGCAATAGCAGAAACCATAGTGAAGATGGAGGAAAAGCTTAGGCTGCCTAATAGGGCTGCAACAATATACAAACCAAGATCTTGCGGTACATAATCAAAAACAAGCATGTAAAAACACAAAGCGATCATGGTGAGTACCATCATGAGCAACATGTTATAAATGGTTTTGGAGATGATGAGCGCAATAGGACTGGCAATGGTGTAAATATACAACTGCCGGCCCCTGCTTTCCTGCAAGAAACTTTTAGCAACTGCATTAATGGAAGCAAACAGCATGATGATCCAGAAGAGTGCATTCCAGGTGATAGGCACAACACTAACCAGGGATAGAAAACACACAAAAATGGTGGATACTACATAAAGCAGCACCCCATTGAGTGCATACTTGGAACGCCATTCTAAGAGAATTTCTTTCTTAATGAGGTATTTTACTTCTTTAAGTAACAGCATTCGCTGGCCTCCTTACCGTTACCAGTAATAATGCACCTGCCACAATTACAAACCAGCCCCATTTATATTTAACCATACTTGCAGCAAAGTTGATCGCTTTCTTAAAATGAATGAAGTTAAACGTATCATGGACTTTAAAATAAATACCCGCTAAAGAAATCAGCACCAATACGATGGTAGCCCAGCCTGCAAATTTCAGCAATCCTGCTTTTTGAGTGAAAGCACCGATAAGACCGGCAAGGACCAGTACATAAAATACTATGGCCAACCTGATGTCTACATCAAAATAATTCCAGTTGCCTAAAATGGGTACGTGTAGCAGCGGACATAGTCCGCCGGCTGCCATAATTACACTACCTATAATACCTTGAGGTTTCATTTGCCTAGTTTTGCTTGATGCCCATTTTATCAGCGAAATGTGCGCAATAATCACGCAGATCTTCTACAATAAGGGTTTCGCCAGTTGCTTTAAGGAAGCTATCGCCCATAGTTTGTAAAGTTTCATAAAAGAACCTTTTCATTTCATCAACAGGCATATCTTTAGTCCACAAGTCAATTCTTAAAGAATTTTTATAATTATGATCCCATAGGGCAAGCATCATTGATTTAACGGCTACCTGTTCCTGGGTTGCCGAATCTGTAGATTCCCAAACCATTGTTTCAGGAACATTGTTGTCATCAAGTTCTACTGTGATTTTTATTTCAGCTTTCTTCATTTTAATTAAAATAGTACAATTTTTATAATAAGCAGGAGCACAATGGTAAATACCAAAAAGGCACCTTCAACAATCCATAAGTTCTTTAAAGATGGTATCATTTTTCTGAAAATCAGGTCAGAAATAAAAGATACCAAAGTTCCTAAAAGGCTAAGTCCAAAAAACAACACGTTCAACCCATGGTACATTTTGTTACCAAAACCTTTATACACAAAATAGATGCTGGCTATTAAAGCCATTGCTGTAATGATGTTTAAAGGTGTTAAGCGGAGCTTTGAGGCGCCTACTTTTTGAACTTTTTCTTTTTCCATGGGGCGCTATCGGCTTTCTTAACTTTCGGAGCAAAGGTTTTCTTCTTCTCATGAAAAGCACCCATAAAAGTAGGGTCATCTTTTCTTTTCTGAAGGTCAATTTCCCTGGCTATAGCCTGACGCTCCTCG
>NZ_JAZQPU010000259.1:0-3027 GCF_045628745.1 Pedobacter sp. | reverse complement strand
TGTAAAATTTAACAATTTCTGGAAGCTGTTTAAGGCCTTTTTAGCCATTAAAGATTCTTCCGCCTCATAGAAACAATCGGCAAAGCTTTTGGTGTGATCAATTGTTTGTAATGCCATTGCGGCGTTACACAATACCACATTCGTTTGTGCATCTGTGCCCTTACCTGCCAGCACATCTACAAAGATCTGTGCAGAAGAAGCCACAGTGTCACCACCACGGATTTCCTGTTCGTTAATCGTTTCAAAACCCAGGTCGGCTACTGATAACAGGGACTCTCCTTTTTTAGTGAAGGTTTTTACCTTACAGGTGAGCGAGATTTCATCGAAACCACCCAAAGCATGTAAGATGGTATAGTTTTTATCCGTGTCCTGGTAGAGATAAGCATATAAACGGGCAAGTTCCAGGCTATATACCCCTACCAGCTGGTTTTTAGGTTTAGCAGGGTTACACATTGGCCCCAGCATGTTAAAGAAAGTTTTTACACCCAGTTCCTTGCGGATGGGGGCAACAATTTTCATGGCCGGGTTAAATAACGGCGCATGGATAAAACAAATGCCTGCTGTATCTAAGCTACGTTTCAGCACATCTTTATCATTGGTAAACTGGTAACCCAGGTATTCCATGACATTAGAAGAGCCGCAGCCCGAAGAAACCCCATAGTTACCATGTTTGGCTACCTTATTGCCCGTACCTGCCACCACAAAAGAGGCCAGTGTAGAAATGTTAAAGGTATCTTTACCATCGCCACCGGTACCACAAAGATCGATCAGCTCATAGTCAGAAAAGTCAACTTTCACACATAAGTCCAGCATGGCATCACGGAAACCCTGCAACTCCTCCACGGTAATATTGCGCATCCCATAGGCTGTGATAAAGGCAGCAATTTGTGTAGCGTTATGCTCACCCATGGCAATGGAAGTCAATATTTTCTGTGCTTCAGCTCTGCTGAGGCTTTTATTTTCAAATAAAAAGTTTAGAATTTTCTTCATGGCTACAAAACAAAAAAGGTTGCTATTTACAGCAACCCTCAAATTATTTATATAAAATAAAACGTACTCAATAGGGTTACATCACGCTTTAGCGTTTTGCCACCAATATTTAAGAAGTCCGTTTGTTAAAATCAACATAGAGCAAATATGGAATTGTTTTTGCAAAGCTGCAACTGTTTTTTAAATTATTATTTAATCAGGGGATTTTTCTCCTTGGTAAAATGCTTGAAAACCAAACGATCAGCCAGTGAAGGATACAGCTTATTGAGCCATACCGTTAGTTTGCCTTGTGCTGTCATTACCAAAGTGCGCTTTCTGTTGCCTATGCCATCCACAATGGTGGTGGCCACTTCTGCTGCCGTCATCATTTTACCTTCTTCCATGCTGGTTTCGCCATGCTGCTTGCCATCTTTAGCAAGTGCAGCAACACGAATGTTTGAAGCGGTAAAACCCGGACAAGCCACCATGACATGTACCCCTGTATGCAATAATTCTGTGCGCAGGGATTCCATAAAGCCATTCATGGCAAATTTAGATGCAGAATAACCTGTTCTACCGGGCAAACCCCTATAGCCTGCAATGGAGGAAACGCCAATAATGCTGCCTTTGGTTTTGGTAATTTCTGGCAATGCATATTTTGTGCAATAAACTGTTCCCCAGAAGTTCACATCCATCAGGTCCTTCAGCACACTGAGGTCAAGATCGGCAAATAAGGCCCTCATGGAGATACCCGCATTGTTGACCAGGATATCGATCTTGCCGAAAGTGGCTATGGCTTGTATCATCAGGGCTTCGCATTCTTCTTCCTTACTCACATCAACCTGCACGGCTATCGCTTTAATGCCATAGGTAGTTTGCAGTGCTGCCGTAATTTCACAGAGGTTAACATATTGCCTTGCCGCGAGGACCAGGCATGCACCCCTACGTGCAAATTCTTCTGCACAAGCTTTACCAATACCAGAAGAAGCACCAGTAATAACGACTACTTTATTTTTAAAATCCATGAAATGTTTATTTGATGATCGCGTTTTCGTAAGGTACCCGGGTAATGATCGAACGACCGAGGGTAATTTCATCTGCATATTCCAGCTCACCGCCGAAGGCAATACCCTTGGCAATGGTGGTGATAGGGATTTGAAAGTCTTTAAGTCTTTTGTAAAGGTAAAAAAGTGTGGTATCACCTTCCATGGTGGCACTCAGCGCAAGAATAACTTCCTTCACTGGTGTTGTGGCCACACGTTGTACCAGCGAATCTATGAAAAGATCTGAAGGGCCGATGCCATCCATCGGGGATATTAAGCCACCTAAAACATGGTAAACGCCGAAATACTGAGAAGTGTTTTCTACAGCCATCACATCACGGGTATCTTCTACTACACAAATCACCTCTTTCTCCCTTTTATTGGAGCTGCAGATTTCGCAAATTTCCTGGTCGGCAATATTATGACAAATGGCACAGTGCTTGATCTCCTGGCGTAACCTGACGATGGCATTACCAAATTGCTCTACCTCTTGGGTTTCCCTGTTTAAAAGATGCAATACAAGGCGTAGTGCAGTCTTCTGTCCTACCCCCGGTAATTTTGCAAATTCCATTACGGCATCCTCAAGTAATTTCGAAGAAAAATTCATTTTACAAATTTATATTTATCTTCGGTTAATTAATTCTAAAAAACCCAATTTATTACATTTAAAAGAATAACCCTAATTTCCAACTATGACCCCAGCTATACTTCTGTCTTTTTTAATTGGCTATTTCTTGTTATTACTCGGTGTAGCCTATTTCACATCGAGAAAACACTCCGACAATTCAGCTTTCTTTATAGCTAACCGAAACTCTAAATGGTACCTGGTGGCTTTTGGAATGATTGGAACCGCTTTATCAGGGGTAACCTTTATTTCCGTTCCCGGGGCAGTAGGTAAAAGTGAATTTGGCTATTTCCAATTCATTTTAGGTAATGCGGTAGGCTTTATTATCATCGCTACGGTGCTTCTGCCCTTGTATTACCGCCTAAACATCATTTCCATTTACACTTACCT
>NZ_JAZQPU010000258.1:0-8558 GCF_045628745.1 Pedobacter sp. | reverse complement strand
GGATATTGTTAACAGCGGTGAAATACCTGTTTTCAAGGGACATATCCTGAATGATGATGACCTGGTGATTCGTCAGCATATTTTAAACATCATGTGTAAAGGAGAAACTTCATGGGCTTTGCCAGCAGCGCAAAGTGAAAGTTTCTTTGAAGGATTAGCGCGCATGCAAGCGCTCAGTGAAGATCATTTAGTGGAGATCGGTGAAACAGCATTGAAAGTAACACCCACAGGGAAACGGTTTTTACGAAATATCTGCATGACACTGGATGCAAGGCTTTGGGAAAATCAGCCTACCACACCACTTTTTAGTATGGCAGATTAATTACCTTACCTGCATTCTGCTACCGGACTACCCGGTTTTGATGGACTTAAGTATTTAATATTTAAGTCCATTCCTCTTAATATAAACCACAGGCCCAAAAATAACATCATAAAAGGAATGACCTTATTGATGCGATTTCTAAATAAGTTGCCCGTAAAACCCATACTTACCGTAGCCAATAACATTAATGGTGCTGTACCGAGTCCAAAATAAAACATATAAGCAGCAGCATTAACGATACCGCCCGTATTCACGGCACCTGCCAAGGCAAGATAAACAAAGCCGCAAGGCAATAAACCGTTGATCATACCGATGATTAAATGGTTAGCCCGATGTTTTAAAGCATAGCCAAATAACTTGTTAAAAGGTTTCAATAAAAATGAAGGCCCTTTACTGCCAGAGAATTTGAAAATCCTGGAACAAGCGGCGAAAATAATCAGCAGGCCGGTAAAAATACTGATGCCTTGCTGCATGCCGGCCATCCACAATTGGCGGCCAATTAAGCCAATTAGCAGGCCTAAAATACAATAAGAAATAATGCGGCCACCCTGGTAAAGCACTTTATCTAAAAGCAGGTAGCCTAAGCCAGGTTTAATAGAGGGCACGGCAAAGGCCAGTGGTCCACACATGCCAATACAATGTACACTTCCTAACAGCCCTATCATAAAGGCCAGGTATTGGTCACTCATTATAACATCACCTCCTTATCATATAAATAAGTTTTATCTAAACTAGACCATTCCACTTCCAGCTTCCATAAGCCATGGGCTTTATCTGCCAGTGGAATTTGAAATTGGTGTGCCGTATCGGTTTTCAATACCAGCTGCTGGTCCATCTTTTTGTTAGCCGTTCTGATTAATTTAACGGATCCTTCGGCAGCTTGCGAAAAGGTAAGCACCAGCTGATTGTTTACAATGCTCACTGCAGGCGCAGCCTTGTCGGTTTTAACATTTTCTTTTTTGTCGTAATCCTTATTGTAATTGATGCCTTTCTCGTAATAATCGTTATCAACAAGTGCATCGTCAGTACTTGTAATCATCAGTGTGGCCAAAACCCCTATGAAAGTCATAAAGGTCAGCATGCCTATTATTAGTTTTGTTCCCCAGTTCATCTTTTTAATCGTTAGGTGGTGCTATAAAGGTGGTGTTAAAATGTTCTATCACTTTTCCGGCCGACAAGAGTTTAAAGCCGATGTCAGACTTGTATTTTTTAATGCCCTGCTGCGGCATGACTACAAAAAAGGTAATTTTCACTGTGCCGCCATATTTCAGTTCATTCTCTTTTTGAATAAACTGAATGGTTGCTTTTGGATCGTCTGGTTGAATTTCAAACTTCAGGTCGGCACTGGTTTTATTCACCAGCTCTGCGGTATACAAGTTGCTGACCGTTTTATCCTGGTCGCGCAATTGGTAAAGCGTGCCGCTGGCCCTTAAAATGGTTGCCTTCACATCACTTCTGCTCAAGAGCAGGTAACCGAGTACTGTCATTAAAATTAACAAAACAGCGCTGTAACCGTATATCCTTTTACTCAATTTAAAAGGTTTTTTATATTTAATCTCGTCTTCAGATTTAAAACCAATGAGGCGTAAAGGGCGATCAATTTTTTCCATCACCATATCGCAGGCATCAATACAGGCTGTGCAGTTGATGCATTCCATTTGTGTACCCTGCCTAATGTCTATTCCCGTAGGACAAACATGCACACACAGTTTACAATCAATACAGTCGCCTAAATGATTTTCTTCTTTTTTGGCTTTTTTACCCCTTGGTTCACCACGTTCATAATCGTAGGCCACAATGATACTTTGGTTATCCAGCAAAACACCCTGTAAACGTCCATACGGACAAGCAACGGTACAAACCAGTTCTCGCATTCGCGAAAAAACAAGGTAAAATACCAGTGTGAAAATACAGATGGAAAGAAAGCCAGATAAATGTTGCGCTATGGGCTCGGTAACGATTTTTGTTAAAGCCGAAGTGCCTATAAAGTAGGCGAGGAAGATGTTGGCAATAAAAAAGGAGATCAGCAAAAACAGCCCATGTTTTAAGGTCTTTTTGCTTGCTTTTTCCAGTGTTAACGGACTTTCATCCAGTTTGCGCTGTTTCACATGATCCCCTTCAATCCAGTTTTCAATTTTCCGGAATACCATTTCCAGAAATATCGTTTGGGGACATGCCCAGCCGCAGAATACCCTTCCAAAAACAACGGTAAACAACACGATAAATACAATGAAGGTCAGCAGTGCTAATACAAATAAGTAAAAGTCCTGGGGCCAGAAAATGACACCGAAGAAGACGAACTTCCTTTCCAGTACATTTAATAAAATCAGCTGCTCGCCATTGAGCTTGATGAATGGCGCTGCAAAGAGCAGCGCCAAAAAAAAGTAACTTACAGCAGAACGGTATTTATAAAGTTTAC
This sequence comes from Pedobacter sp., assembly GCF_045628745.1. Classification (GTDB taxonomy): domain Bacteria; phylum Bacteroidota; class Bacteroidia; order Sphingobacteriales; family Sphingobacteriaceae; genus Pedobacter. The sequence goes on along the minus strand of NZ_JAZQPU010000258.1, from coordinate 5,817 downwards.
CCTTAATGATTCGGGGATAGAGCCATTCTCGGTTTTGCATTTTATTATTTTTGTTTATCCCCTTCAGGCGCTTTAGCCCCCGGAGGGTTAGTACCTTGCAGCGATAAAATATAATTTGTTAAGTCAGCTATTTGTGTAGCACTTAAAGATTTCTCCCAGGCTATCATACCTTTTTCAGGCACCCCATATTTAATGGTTTTGAAAACATCTGCTACACCACCACCATGTAGCCAAAATTCATCGGTGAGGTTAGGGCCCACAATTCCTTGTCCCTGCTCACCATGACAAGGCGTGCATCGGTTAACAAATAAGCCAGCACCTGATGAAATAACCGCAGCATCGTTACTTTGAACAATGTTGTTTTCATTCACAGCATTCTTGGCATTGCCTGGTTTAGCTAAAAAGGCTTCTTTAGCAGCTACCGCGTCCAGCAGTTCAGTTTCATATTCCTGCTCCTGGTGAGGGCCCCAGCCTAAAACTTCATAGTTGAACATATAGACCACAGCAAAAATAATAGAGCCGTAAAATAACACCATAAACCAGCCAGGGGTAGGGTTATCTAACTCAGCGATGCCATCGAACTCATGTTCCATCACTAAATCCTTTTCCTCAGAGAGAGGCTTCAGTCCCATTAAACGGGAAATGATGGAAGGTTCAGCTTTTTTGAGTGCTTTAGCTTGCGCTGCTGCAAGGCGTATTTTTTCCTTTTCGGCTGCTGTAGCAAAAGGAGTGGGATTAATAGACTCTTTAACGTAAAATCTAATTACTTTAAGCAGCAATATAGACACGCCAAGGATCATGATGGCGGTGATGCCCATAGCAATCACCAATAAATCTGCGTAACTCATAGCGTTAGTCTTCTTCTTCGGTTAATGGGAGTTGGCTCATGTAGTTCACTTCTTCTTTTTTCATCATCCAGAGGATTAAACCTACCATCAGAAAAAAGAATAAAAATATACCCAGGGAAGTGATTAAATACACTTGTTTATCGTCTACCTGGTTTAAAAATTGCTTAAACATAGCTGTGTTTTTTAATAATTATTTAGCTTTAATATCTGTTCCCAAACGTTGCAGGTAGGCAATCAGCGCAATAATCTCTTTGTCGCTTTTTACTTTTACATTGTTCTTCTGCAAGTCTGCCGCTATGCCCTGTGCCTGAACATCAAGGTCATTGTTAGCCTGGTTTTCATAACCTTCCTCATAAGGAACACCAAGGGTACGCATGGCATTGATTTTAGTAATGGTGTTTGTGGTATCTAAGGACTGTTCCATTAACCACTCATAAGCTGGCATAATGCTGCCCGGCGACATGGTTTGCGGGTCAATTAAGTGGTTATAATGCCATGCATTAGAGTATTTACCACCTAGACGCTGCAAATCAGGACCTGTACGTTTTGATCCCCATAAATGCGGGTGATCATAAACAAATTCTCCGGCTTTGCTGTATTCACCGTAACGTTCAGTCTCTGAGCGGAAAGGGCGGATCATCTGGGAGTGGCAGTTTACACAGCCTTCTTTGATGTAAACATCACGACCTTGCAATTCCAGAGGAGAGTAAGGTTTTACACTGGTGATGGTAGGGATATTTGACTCAATGGTGAACGTCGGCATCATTTCTATACCGCCACCAATCAAGATAACAACAAGAGAAAGCACCATGAACACCATAGGTTTACGTTCAAGGATGCGGTGTAACTTTTTATCAGAGCCTACAGGCACATAAACAGCTGCCAATGGCATGGCTTCAGCAGGTTCATCAGCCAATAGTTTTCCTGTAGCAGCAGTTTTAATGAGGTTATAAGTCATCACGATGACCCCAATTAAATAGAAAGCACCACCTATAGACCTCAACACATACATGGGAAGAATCTGGATTAAGGTTTCAAGGAAATTTGGGTACCTTAACACACCTTCTTCAGTAAATTCTTTCCACATCAGGCCTTGTGTAAAGCCGGCGAAATAAAGAGGTACGGCATAAAATATAATCCCCAGGGTGCCAATCCAGAAATGGAAGGAGGCTAGTTTTTTAGAGTATAAATCAGTTCTGTAAATTCTTGGAATCAACCAATATAAGATGCCGAAAGTTAAGAAACCATTCCAGCCTAAAGCACCTACGTGTACGTGTGCTACTATCCAGTCGGTATAGTGAGCTATGGCATTAATTTGTTTTAAAGCAAGCATAGGGCCTTCAAACGTGGCCATACCATAAGCGGTTAAGCCTACCACCATAAACTTCAGTTTTGGATCTTCACGGACTTTATCCCATGCACCACGCAGGGTAAGTAAACCATTGATCATACCGCCCCAGCTTGGTGCAATCAACATAATGGAAAAGGCAACACCCAATGATTGTGCCCAGCCCGGAAGCGAAGTATACAATAAATGGTGAGGACCTGCCCAGATGTAAATAAAAATTAACGACCAGAAGTGAAGGATACTTAACTTGTAAGAGTAAATAGGGCGGTTGGCCATTTTAGGAAGGAAATAATACATCATTCCTAAATAAGGTGTGGTTAAAAAGAAGGCTACCGCATTGTGGCCATACCACCATTGTACAAGGGCATCTTGCACACCTGCAAAAAGATAATAACTTTTAAAAGCAGATATAGGGAGCTGAAAGGAGTTGACGATGTGTAAAACGGCAACGGTAACAAATGTGGCAATGTAAAACCAAATGGCAACATACATGTGTTTTTCACGGCGTTTAAATATGGTACCGAACATATTGACTCCAAAGACGACCCAGATGAGCGTAATGGCAATATCAATTGGCCATTCCAGTTCTGCATATTCATGAGAACTGCTCAAGCCTAAAGGAAGGGTAATGACCGCCGAAACAATAATCAGCTGCCAGCCCCAGAAATGGATTTTGCTTAAAACATCACTGAACATCCTTGCTTTAAGCAGTCGCTGCAAGGAGTAATAGACGCCCATAAAAATGGCGTTACCAACAAAGGCAAAGATGACCGCGTTGGTGTGTAAGGGCCTGATGCGGCCAAATGTGGTGTATTGGTTTCCCAAATTCATGGAAGGTGCGAAAAGCTGTGTTGCAACGAGCAGTCCGACTGTCATGCCAATGATACCCCAAACGATGGTGGCAATGGCAAAGTTCCTGACAATTTTGTTGTCGTAGTAGAATTTCTCAGTCATACTTATAATAATGGATGGTTTTTGATGGGGGTAAAATTACAATAGCCCATAGCGTGGGAGAATGATGTTAATCGTTGCTAAATTTGATCTTCATCACTTTTTTGAGGGGCTGGATTCTCCAGCTCCTCATCGAACAACATTCTGATGGATGGGGTATAAGTATCATCATTCTGACCTGATTTTGCAGCCCAAAAGAACGCTAATAGAAAGAGGAGGGCCAGCATAATGCTGAGGCCAATCAGGAGGTAGAGGATGTTCATAATAGCTTGTTTTTTCTGGCATACAATCTTGCGCTGATGCTGGTGAATAAAATGATGGTGACGGTACTGATGGGCATTAAGATGGCCGCAAAAAGGGGCGACATTAATCCCTGGACGGCAAAGAACAAACCGATAAAATTATAGGTGAGCGAAATGGCAAAACTCATGTGGATGACTTTTACGGCATCTTTTGCCTGCTGAATAAATTGCGGTATTTTATTGAAGCTGGCACCATCCAAAATGGCATCACAACCTGGTGTAAAGTTGTTGATATTATCGGTTACAGCTACACCCAGATCGCTTTGTTTCAAAGCCCCGGCATCGTTTAAGCCATCACCAAACATCAGTACTTTTTTTTCTGCCTGCTGTAAGGATCTTACATAATCAAGCTTGTTTTGTGGCGACTGCTGAAAATGCATTTGCTGCACCCTGGGAAAAAAAGGCACCAGGTTTTTGCGGTCATGATCCTGATCGCCAGATAAAAGATGCAAGTCTGCTTGTTTACCCAGTTTTAAAATCAGTTCTTTAAAACCAGGGCGCCATTGCTGACTGGAGAAAAAGCAGCCCATGTAAATATTGTTGATGACTACATGTACCTGGCTTCGCTGAGGACTTTCTTTTAAAGTTAAGCCTAAAAAGGCGGCGCTGCCAATTTTCACCTGCATGCCATTGAGGGTGCCACTGAGGCCACGACCAACTTTTTCTTTGTAGTCTGCCACCTGGTAGATCACGGGTAAATCTATCCATTTAACCAGCTCCCGACTTAAAGGGTGCCCGGAGTTTCTGGCCAGATCGCTCACCAGTTGTTTTTCCTCTTTGGTTAAATTACCTTCAAAGATGAAACCACTGGCCTCTGGATTGGTGATGGTACCTGTTTTGTCAAATATAAAAGTGTCTATTCGGGCCAGCTCCTCAATAACCGCTGTGTTTTTTAAATAGAACTTATTTTTATCGAAGATGCTGAGAACGGCGGCGAGGGTGAATGGCGAACTGAGGGCGAGGGCACAAGGACAGGCAATGATCAATACCGCGGTAAAAGAAGCCAATGCTTTGGTAGGATCCTGGAAAAGCCAGAATGCACCTGCACTGAAGGCCACTAAAAGTAAGACCACGCTGAAATATTTGCTGGCCTTGCCGCTAAAAGTTTTAATGCGGTCTTTATCTGCCGTAAAGGTTTCATTATTCCATAACCTGGTGAGGTAACTTTGCGAAACCGCTTTAACCACTTCTAGCTCTATGGCACCAGATAGTTGTCGGCCGCCAGCATAAACTACTTCGCCTAATACTTTTTTAACGGGCAAAGATTCACCGGTTACGAAACTGAAATCAAGGTTGGCCTCGCCATTCAGTAAAATAGCATCTGCAGGAATAATTTCATTACTGCGGATTAATATACGATCGCCTTTTTTAAGTAGATTTAAAGGAACGGGTTTATCCTTTCCATCGGCAATGACGGTAACGGCAACAGGGAAATAGGAGCGGTAGTCTCTTTCAAAAGAAAGGTGATGGTAAGTATGCGCCTGCATCCATTTACCCACTAAAAGAAAAAATACCAGGCCACAGAGGGTGTCTACAAAACCAGCGCCGCTGCCAGTTGCAATCTCTGCAATGGAGCGTAAAAACATCACGGCAATGCCCAATGCCAGGGGGAAATCAAGGTTGAGGACACCGTTTTTGAGGTTCAGCCATGCAGATACAAAATAATCCTTTGCACAGTAAAACACCACAGGGATAGAGAAGGCAATATTGAGCCAGCCAAAGAAGGTTTGAAACTCTATCTCTAATTTCGAAAGGCCGAAATATTCAGGAAAGCTTAGCAACATGGTGTTACCGAAGCAAAAACCCGCTACAGCAATTCTGGTGATCAGGGCTCTATCGGCTACAGAAGATTGTTGCTTTTTAACAACATCCTGCAGGCTAATTAAAGGTTCATAGCCAATCTGGGCTAAAGTTTCCACTAAACCCCGTAAAGAAAGATCCTGGTTTTTAAAGGTAATGGCAACTTGTTTTTTCAGAAAATCTATTCTCGACTGTACAATTGCCGGGTTGATTTTATATAGGTTTTCCAGCAACCAAATGCAGGAGCTGCAATGGATGGCCGGAATATATAAAGTGATGACCGTTATTTTCTCATCACAATAATCAACCAGGTCGGCCGCTACTGCAGGCTCATCGAGGTAGTCGAAGTGGAGGTTTTGTTGTTTTTGGGTTTTCCCGGGTATATCATTATAAGCGTAATAATTACCTAAATTGTGGCTCGACAAAATTTGATAAACCCCTTTGCAGCCTACGCAGCAAAAGTTCTTATCATCTTGTTGTAATGGACTAGAAGGCAGGTCATCACCACAATGGTAACATTGTGTAGCTACAGCTAAATCTTTGGTCTTTAACATAGGGCAAACATTAT